>CAYPMZ010000103.1:0-1590 GCA_964412245.1 uncultured Candidatus Saccharibacteria bacterium | reverse complement strand
ATATAGAGTTTCAGAAAAGTCTTTTGGTAAAAAGCACCAAAAGACTTTTTTGAAATTAAATACTCATACTTCTTGATTAATCAAATATATTTTGTATAGTTCCTCCTTTGTATCTCATCAAATTCAACGCCTCGTTGAATATTTAAATAAGGAAAAGGAGGAAGGATTCTATGTTAGCATTTAATTTGAAATTGTCAAAACGGCAATATACAGAACTTGAGAATCAATTGAGAACTGCAGAAACAATGGGAGATTTATCCGAGATCAAGCGGATATTAGCATTGTTATCACTAGCTGCAGGACAATTTGTTGATGATGTTGCGGATATATTAAAAATCAGCGTCGAAACAGTAAGATTAGCAATTCATAAATTTTTATCCGGCGGTAGTAAAGGACTAAAATCAAAGTCACGCCCCGGTCGCCCATCCAAGCTAACAAAGACTCAACGTAAAAAATTATCGGAGTGGATTGTGATGGGCCCAGAGAAAATGGGTTTTTCTGGAGCTTGTTGGCGCACACCAATGATACAACATCTTATTCTTGAGAAGTTTGGTGTTTATTATTCTGTACGCTATTTGAGTGAACTATTGAAGAATATGGATTTTTCATATCAAAAAGCAACCTTTGTTGGTGATAAACGAGATGAAAAAGCCCGTAAAAAATGGCTTGAAAAGCAATGGCCAGAAATTTTATCGATCGCTCATAAAAAAGATGCCCATATCTTTTTTGGTGATGAGTCTTCATTTCCACAATGGGGCAGTTTAAGTTATACCTGGGCGCCAAAAGGACAACAGCCTGTAATAAAAACATCAGGCAGTCGTAAAGGATACAAAGTATTTGGTCTCATTGAATATTTTACTGGAAAATTTTTTGCAAAAGGGCACGAAGGAAAATTAAATGCTGAATCCTATCAGGAATTTTTAAAGGAGGTTATGAAAAAAACGCGCAAGCATATTATTTTGATTCAAGATGGTTCTTCTTATCACACATGTGAAGAGATGCAGGTATTTTTTTATGATTATCAACATAGAATCACTGTGTATCAATTGCCTGTGTATTCCCCAGACTATAACCCGATTGAAAAACTTTGGAAAAAAATTAAAGAAGCTGGGATACATTTATGTTATTTTCCAACCTTTAGCGATCTGAAAAACAAAGTAAATGAAATGCTAGATTTATTTCAAGACTCAAAAAATGAAGTCTTGTCATTGTTTGGTTTTTATGATGAATTAAATGTTGCTTAGTGCTTCGGTTAATTTAATTTCAGAAAGATAATTTGGTGTTTTTTACCAAATTATTTTTCTGAAACACTATATACAGTCGAATTAGAAATGGCAGCATTAAAACTGAAAAAGATAAAAAAACTAGGTGCTATATGTTTCCGGATAATTCCAAAACTATTGAGCTTATGAAGAAGTTAAAAAAGGGTGATATTAAAAGTGTTGATCTCTTGAAAGGGGCATCAAGATGAGTGATCGTGTAAACTTTGAAAACCAATTCCTTTTTCGTTTAACTCTTTTATAGTCTGAATGAGGTGCGCTAAAGATCGACCTAATCGATCAAGACGCCACACAACTAATGTATCCCCTT
>CAYPMZ010000102.1:0-1685 GCA_964412245.1 uncultured Candidatus Saccharibacteria bacterium | reverse complement strand
TTGTCGGAAGTTTCTTTCTTTTTTCATCAAAAAACCAAGGGTTGCCAAAAATTCCCCTGCCAATCATCACTCCGTCAAAACCGGACTCAATAGCTTTTCTTTTTCCATCTTTAAGTGAAGATACATCTCCATTTGCGATAAGCACAATATCTTTTTTAGCGCTTCTTGCGACTTTTGCTATTTCTTGTGCGAGCTCCCAATGTGCAGGAACAAGGGACATTTCTTTTCTTGTGCGCAGATGTATTGTGAGAGCCGAAATATCTTCTTTAAGGATTTCCGGAATCCAAGTTTTGTATTCTTCGGGATTTGAATATCCAATTCTAGTCTTTACAGATATTGGAAGTTTAGGCGCGCCGAGTTTTGCGGCGCGGATAATTTGTCTAGCCAGATCAGGGGCTTTTATAAGAGCTGAACATGAACCTTGACTTACGACATCTCTTACCGGACAACCCATATTTATATCAATGCCGTCAAAGCCGAGCTTGGAAATAATCTGACATGCTTTTGTTATTCTCTCCGGTTTTGATCCAAATATCTGGGCGATTATCGGCCTTTCTTTTTTTGAGTATTTTAGAAGTCTCAAAACTTTTTTTCTTCCCTCTTCCGATGCTATGCCATCTGCAGAAGCGAATTCAGTCCAAAATACTGCCGGGCCGCCGCCTGACTTTCCGCGCCTGGAATATTTGGCGATTATTTGCCTAAATGCTGTGTCGGTCACATCCACCATCGGCGCAAGACAAAAAAATGGAACTTTGTTTTTTTCTTTAATTTTTTGCCAAAAATCTTTCATTTGTGTGGGTGATATTAGCATTTTTTAGTCTTTTGACCAATTAAATCAAAAATGTTATTTTAAAACACATGAATAAATCTAAACCTTCTCATGTTGAGATAATTCAAAAAGGCAATTCTACCCTTAGAAACATCTCTTCTCCCATACCCGAAGACAAAATAAAAAGTCCGGAAATAAAATCAATCATAGAAAAGCTTAGGAAAGCGGTGGAAGATCAGCCTGATGCTGTGGCTATTGCGGCAGTACAAATAGCTAAACCGATCCGGCTTTTTCTAATATCAAAAAAGGTCTTTGATATAATTGACGGCCTTTCAAAAAAGGGAAAAAAGTCTGTAAAGGAGGAAAGGAAAGATTTGATTTTTATAAATCCAAAAATAGTAAAAACGTCAAAAAGCAAAGTCCTCTTGGAAGAAGGGTGTCTTTCCGTGAGGTATATTTACGGCAAAGTTCCTAGACAAGAAAAGGTGACAGTTGAGGCATTTGATGAACATGGAAAGAAGTTTTCAAGGGGTTTCTCGGGCTTTATGGCGCAGATAGTGCAGCATGAAAATGACCATTTGAACGGAATGCTTTTTGTAGATAAGGCCGTGGATATACATGAAATAAGCAAAAAGGATTACGAAAAAATGCTGGCTACACAACATGATTAACAAAAATATTCGCATAGCATTTTTTGGAAATTCAGAGTTTTCTTTAATCACACTTAAAGAGCTTAAAAAACTTGGATTAGTTCCAGACCTTATAGTTACAACTCCGGACAAGCCGCAAGGAAGGAAAATGGCACTGACTCCGACTCCGACAAAAACCTGGGCTGAAAATAATTCGGTTGAATACATTGAACCGACAAACCTTAAAGGCCCGCTTTTACAAGATAGACTTTCAACTTTCAACTTAT
>CAYPMZ010000101.1:0-1698 GCA_964412245.1 uncultured Candidatus Saccharibacteria bacterium | reverse complement strand
AATAACACTCAAATATATTATAACACCTTCATTATACACCTACCCGCAAAAAGCTTAATATTTTGACTTTAGATTAAATTTAACTTAATATTCAGAGTGAAATCCTTGGCTTCCCCACTCAGAGAGCTGAAGTGAAGCAAGGAAAAAGGAGTAAGCAGATGAAAAAGAGATTGGCACTTGCCGTAACGATGTTGTTTGCAACTGGTGTCCTGCTGGTAACCCCAGTGAAGAAGGCTGCTGCCGGGAATTCGAGCACCTGCTCCGCGCAGTGCTCACAGTGGGCGAATCAAATCGCCAACGAGCAGTGTGATGGGGACTGTACCGAGAGCCAGTGGGACTCTTGGTATGATGGTGCGTATTCTTTCAGTACCGTATCATTTCGGGTGCTTTTTCCTCCACTTTTTCTTTTGTAAATTTGTAACTTTTTCCATAATTTTCACATAAACGTTTTCAAATTTTTCTGTTTCATTAATCACTTCTTCTAAAGAGCATCTGCCATTTAAATATTTAAATTGACCGCGACAATCAGTAAAGGGTTTGGTTCTTCTCCGTATCATCCAGGCATTCAACCATCTTTCAGCCGAGTGAAAAGACTTAAAACCCTTAATGGTTTTAAGTCTGCCGTTTAGGTGGGAGTTGAAAGCTTCAATGATGTTGTTGGTCGAAGGACAGTTTGGAAAATCTTCAAAAGCGAACAGTAAAGCATATTTGTCTAAAATCTGATTGATAATATGTTTGATTAAAAGATTATCTGCGTGTTTCTCTTTTTGCATCTCTAAAACAAACAATCGGTGCTTAAAAGGTACGCCTCTTTTAAATACTAGGGTCAATTCTTTAAAAAAGTTTTGATATGTCTCTACCGTTCTGACTTTAAGTAAAATTCTGATATTTTCTAGAAAGTGTACCAGACATATTTGCTGTTTTGCCCTTCCAAAGACTCGCTCTAATGCAGGTGGCAGTGACGGAGCCTCATCAGAGACGATTACATCAGGATCATATCCAAGGTCTTTGAGCATATGAAAGAGTTTTAGATAGGCTCCGTAGCTTTCCCCGGGAACTAGTATGCCTGCTGGAATATCGTGCGTAAAGTAATCAATCGCATAGATGAAAGGAATCTTCTTTTCGTAACCAAATACTTTTACGAATTTTCCATCAATGTTTAAGATCTTTCCTTTTCTTTGAGAATATTTCAACGTGATCCATTCATTTGGAGGCAGGTGATCCATTTCTGTCTTTACGATCTTGTAGACTTCCATTGGAGAAAAAGAATATTCATTGGCCAGTTTCCTAAATGGTAAGCCATCAATGTGAGGAATCCAGAGCGGTGGCAGTTTTCTGGTGTGATCAACGCTAAAAGATTGTCCGCATAGATTGCAGAGAAATCTGTTCACACCTCTTCTGGATCCTTTTTTGATTGTTTTTAATCCATCACAATGCGGGCACGCTGGGTTATGTTTTTTTTCATGAATATATCAAATTAACCGGTTAATGAGCCAGTTTACTTCTTTTTAGTCTTTAAATACAAGCTAAAATATTTACATCAAGCACCCGAAAGTGTACGGAGTCTATTCTTTCTGCTACCGGGGGGCCGGCGGCTCGCCGTCGTCCTGCCCCAACGGTATCTCCACGACCGGCGGCAAAAAATTGGACTGGGAGCAGCTCACGGAGGCGTATCGCCGCTTCCGTGAAGGAGGGAAC
>CAYPMZ010000100.1:0-1729 GCA_964412245.1 uncultured Candidatus Saccharibacteria bacterium | reverse complement strand
AGAGCATACGATTCACATTCGTAAGGTCACAAGTTCGATTCTTGTATCGCCCACAAATACAAAAAGGGGATCGCTTTGCGAGCTGATTTTTGTGTTTGTATTAACGTTAGCGAGTGAGAATTCATATTTAAAAATATTGCGCAGTGCGACGGCACGAGTATAGCAAAAAATCAGTAGATTTTTATGCGCGTTTTTAAAATATGAATTGGAGTGAGCCTCCTACCTAACAAACAATTTTACAAACCAGCCAAATACGCTGAATTGATTTTCATGAGCATTAACAAATGCATCAAGTTTTACCTCTGCGGCTTTCAAAGCTGTAATTTGAGCATTCAATTCTACTTTTGTCTGAGCGCTTATTGAAGCTGATGAAGCAATTGCTGACAATCTTGCAATCCTCTTGTCAGTATTTGCCAATTCGCTTCTAATCACACCGATATTTTTATAATCTGTGCCGAAAAGAAATGCCATGAATCCGCCTCTGCTTTCTACCTTGGCGATTGCTTCCACTGTGCTTGAGCTAGAGCTGCTCTGCTCTTTTGCTATTACCCTTACTTCACTTCCTATTCCGCCTTCCCTATTTGCAATAGACAAAAGATGCTGAACAAATATTGCAACGGCGCTTCTGCTTTCAGTTTCAGTTTCTGACTCGGTAGTTGTTGCATGACCCTCAACCTTCTCGCTTGAACTTGCATTTTTGTCTTCAGACTTCGCACTTGTGCTGGAACTTGCTTTAACTGATGATTCACTTCCGACATTTACTGAACCGTTGACAGAAACTCCTATACTGTCATCAGCAAGAGCTGGGATATATGAACCTAAAGCTAGAGCAATTGTTAAAACAAAAGATGCGCTAATCTTGCTATTTTTCATAAAATTTAATTAATTTTTAATAATTTTTTAATATAATGGACAAATCTAAACTCGACTTTTATTTGTCCGTATTGGTTATATTATATAATAAAATAAAATAGCTGACAAATGGGGATGTTTACAAATGGCTTATCTGACCAAAAACCTGAATTTCTTCATAGACCATATGGGTCCGGCATAATCCACGCCTATCCTGGGAGTCCTTATGATCTTATTTTTGGGTATTTTGACTCCCCTGTCTTCAAACCATAAATCACTTTTTAAGATCGCGGATTTTCCATTCAACTCTTTATCTGTTTTGAGGAACTTTGTCACTCTTCCCGGGCCAACCGCCTTGTCCACTCCGCGTATAAGGACTGCCGCAGGATAATCTTTTTTCCCAACCACAACATTCAGCATATAATGCATTCCATAACAAAGATAAACATAAAAATATCCCGGATAGCCAAACATGACCTCCGTTCTTTTTGTCCTTCCTTTGCTTGCATGGCTTGCCAGATCTTTTGGGCCGTCATACGCCTCGGTTTCAGTAATCATTGCATAGATTTCCTTGCCTTTAATTTTTCTGACTAAAAATTTTCCGAGCAAATCTTTCGCCACAACTTTGGTATCACGATTGAAAAAGTTTTGTTTTAAAATTCTTCGCATTTTCATATTATATAATATTGTGATAATGAAAGTTTGTGGTCAGGAATAATTTTTTTGTCGCCACTCAAAAATTTTCACGACCCTGGCTCGCGATTTTCTCTACTGAAAAAATATCGCTCCGCCCTCCACAAGTACAGAAAAATCCCCAGCAGTGGGGATTTTTTCGTCTTGTGGACCCAAGGAGATTCGAACTCCTGACCTTTGCTTT
>CAYPMZ010000099.1:0-1741 GCA_964412245.1 uncultured Candidatus Saccharibacteria bacterium | reverse complement strand
AAACATCTCATATTCCATATCAATATGCCCGATATCAATTACTCGATATCCTGCTAAAAATAGATCATACGCCAATACCTTTGCTGTTGGGCCAAGTGAAATCAATATCATCCTATTTTTATCTATCTTAAGCGCTTCTTTCTTAATATTATCATATTTTGAAAAAGCATTTTCAGGCGGACAAAGTATGCGTTTCATTGATTTAACTTTGCCAAATAAATCATTTCCTATACCGAGCCTGCTTTTTTCTCCTTCAATCAGCACAACATCTTTTCCTTCCCATATTGATTTTACTTTATCAAAAATATTGCGAGATCTGTCCTTGTCTTTGAAAAGCAAATAAGGGCGGGTGATAAAAGTGTTGCCGTATATTTGGCTGGGCGATAACAAGCTATTCCAGACGTATCCGTGCTTGAAAAGATGATGAATATGAAATAAAAATGCTTCCTTATTGAAACTGCTCATTTTTCCCCACATGCCGGGAATGCAGACGAGAAGACCTTTTTTATCCGTTTGTAAAATAACTTTCAATCTCTCTGCTAAATCTTTGTTATGTTTTTGAAAAGCTAGATCAATTCCATCAATCAGAGATATCTCTCCATCTCCGAATCTTACAGCCGAGAGTTTTTTCTCAATGATTAAATCAAGACTTTTTTCAATAGATAATATCTTTGGCGCGTTTGGATCGCCTTTTATATATACTCTGTAAAAATATGCAAAAAAAGCGATAATCGGCCCAATCTTGATTCTAACGTATAAGGGCGTCACTTTCCTTATCTTATTAATAATTTTATTTATGAATCCCTTTTTCATATCATAATCTGAAGTTCTTAATTCTATTTTTGTAATCGTTTAATTTTACAATCCAGCTAGGCAATATTTTTGGAACAGGCATTCTGTTGATCTTATTTTTAAACACATCTTTTAATACTTTATTACCCCATATGTCCAAAGGCTCAAAAAAATCTATTCCATATCTATCAAACCATTGCAATATTTCTTTAAAGCGCCAATCGGAAGTGTAATCGTATTTTGTTATTGAATTATCAATTGTTTCAAAATTGGAGTTTGGAGCAATAGGTCTGGTCTTTGTATTCTTTCTGCTCTTTTGTATATCATAAGTTGCATTTATTCTCCATGCAGACCTGTCTGCCTTGATAAGTTCTGAACACATATACCATATGCGCTTCATTTCTGATCTATCTGTATTTAGAAACTGAAAATGTATTACAGAGCCGATGTCTCTATCAATTACCAGTCTATTATGAGGATTGCCCGGTGTTCGGCTTACGCCAAGAAAAACATAATTGAAAGTCAGATCCTTATCGTCACAAAAAATAAAACTTTTATTTATTTTTTTATATACGCCATCAATTCTTTCTGTTTTTAAATCTCCATATAAGTTTACCCAGTCCATCCATAAGCTTTGTCCTAGGTTGAGAGATGAAATCTGTTTTTTTGCTACAGTAAAAAAGTTATTTGAAAATATCTCATCAGCATCAAGACAGATAAAATGCGTGCCGCCTTCTTTTCTGCCTTCTTCCAGGAGTTTCATCCTTATATCATATTCGGCCCATCCGGATGTTCTTTTGTAGTTTTTTGTAATTATTTTTGCCCCGGCTTGTTCAAGCAGCATCCTTCCATTGTCTGTTGAGTTATCGTCAAAAGCAATAATAAAATCGGTAATTTTTTTAATTGAATTTATATATTCTTTTAGTATCCACCCCTCATTTTTGAAAGG
>CAYPMZ010000098.1:0-1789 GCA_964412245.1 uncultured Candidatus Saccharibacteria bacterium | reverse complement strand
TGTTTAAAAGGACGTATTTATCTTTAATTACATTTTCAAGTATTGCCCAAACTTCCGGAACGCCTTCATCTATGAGTCTGCCAGCGCCCCTTATGTTGAAAGCTAGTTCCTTTTTTAATATTTCAGATATGACAAACGGCTTGAAAAGTTCGAGCGTCATTTTCTTTGGCAATCCGCACTGATCAAGTTTTAGTTCAGGACCGACGACGATGACCGATCTTCCGGAATAATCTACTCTTTTTCCCAAAAGATTTGATCTGAACAATCCCCTCTTTCCTTTTAGATTATCAGCAAGTGATTTAAGCGGTCTTTTTTGCGATGAACTTTCAAGGGCAGAAAACAAAGAGTTTCCGTGTCTGATATTATTATCAATAAGAGCATCCACAGCTTCCTGCAAAATTCTTTTTTCATTTTTGAGAATAACATCCGGAGCGCTGATCTCTTTTAATTTTATGAGCCTGTTATTTCTGTTTATAACCCTTCTGTAGAGGTCGTTTATATCGGATGTGGCGAATCTTCCTCCATCAAGCGGAACCATAGGACGAAGAGCGGGAGGAATAACCGGTATTTTGGTAAGAAACATCCATTCCGGTCTTGAACCTGATGCGATCATTGATCTTATCAAGCTCAATCTTTTATTCATTTTCTCGCTGTCTATGGCGTTTGCTTTTTCAAGGCCTGCTATGATTTTCTTTTCAAGCTCAACCAGATTAATCTTTTTCAATATTTCATAAACGACTTCTCCCCCAATTCCGGCTTCAAAAGCAGCGCCATATTTTATGGAAAATTTGTGATACATAACCTCGTCCAGGACTTTTCCTTCCTGGATGGAATCTACTTCCTTTTTGGCATTCATTGCCATCTCCTTCAGGGCTTCTTTTGTTTTTTCATCCCCTACCGTTTTTACTTTATTTTTGAATTCGTTGTCTATTTCCTTTAGGATTCTCGATTTTTCCGATTCAAAAACTTTTGTTACGATATATCCGGCAAAATAAATGACTTTTTCCAAATCCGAGACCGGCATACCCATAATTGCTCCGAGTCTTGATGGAGTGCCTCTTAAAAACCAGATATGGGAAACCGGGCTGGATAATTCTATATGACCCATTCTTTCTCTTCTGACTATTGATTTTGTGATTTCAACTCCGCACTTTTCACAAATTATTCCTTTGTATCTTATGCCTCTGTATTTTCCGCAATAACATTCATAATCCTTGTCCGGGCCGAATATTTTTTCATCAAAAAGACCGCCCCTTTCGGACCTTTGGGTTCTGTAGTTTATAGTTTCCGGTTTTGTCACTTCTCCGAATGACCATTTACCGATAACTTCCGGAGAAGCAATATTGATAGATACGATGTTGAAATCCTGGTCTGATGTCTGTCTTGTTTTCATGGTTTTATTTATCATATATTTATTTTTTATCATCACCGGTTACTTTTTCATTTTTTGTTTCAACATTCAGACCAAGGCCTCTCAAGCTGTTCAAGAGCACCTTAAATGATGCGGGAAGGTTCGGCTGTTTAATCCTTTCCCCTTTGACTATGGAATCAAAAGCTGCCGCGCGTCCAACAATATCGTCAGATTTTATCGTAAGCATTTCTCTAAGCGTATAAGCTGCTCCGTATCCTAGAAGCGACCAGACTTCCATTTCTCCAAATCTCTGTCCTCCGTTTTGAGCTCTTCCTCCAAGCGGCTGCTGAGTGATCATTGAGTAAGGGCCAATTGATCTCATGTGTATTTTGTCTTCAACTTCATGGTGAAGTTTCAATATGTACATATATCCGACTG
>CAYPMZ010000097.1:0-1810 GCA_964412245.1 uncultured Candidatus Saccharibacteria bacterium | reverse complement strand
AGCAGGATATCGAGTAATTGATATCGGGCATATTGATATGGAATATGAGATGTTTCTAAGAAAAGAAGATAAGCGGGTTAAGGTTAAATATAAATATTTCAATGAGATAAACGAACGAAATCCTGAAGAATGCACAGATAAAGACTATTTAAAACAGATAATAACAAAGATTAAATGAAAAAAATAAAGATAAAATATTGTAAATACAGTAATGCAGACGAAACAATCCCTCTTACGTTTAATTATTTTTTTCATAACATATTGAAAAAATATTATGATGTGGAAGTATCTGATACTCCAGATTATATTTTTTATCATGAATCAACTTATGAATATTTAAAATACAATTGTATTAGGATATATTATACTGGCGAAAATCTAACCCCAAATTTCAATCTCTGTGACTATGCTACAAGTATTGACTATATGGATTTTGGTGATAGATATCACAGATTGCCACCATATCTCGTTGCTTCATTTTATACAAAAAAAGACATTGAATTGGCAAAAAATATTGATTTTAAAAATCCAAAAATATTTACTAGAGCAGATTTGGCTAAGAAAACTGAATTTTGCAGTTTTGTATATTCCAACTATCTTGCAGATATAAAAAGACAAATCTTATTTGATAAATTAAATACATATAAAAAAGTTAATTCTGGTGGAAGGTACATAAATAATATTGGTGGACCGGTTGAAAATAAACTGGAATTTGAATTAAAACATAAGTTTTCCATGGCTATTGAGAACTCCTGCCGAGCTGGTTATACAACTGATAGAATCGTAAATTCTATTGCAGCCGATACCATACCAATATATTGGGGTAATCCTGAAATTGGCAAAGAATTCAATACGAAGAGATTTATCAATTGTCACGAATACAAGTCATTTGACGAGGTAGTGGAAAGAGTAAAAGAGATTGATAATAATGATGATTTATATTTAAAAATAATTAATGAACCAATCTTTGCTAGTGGTTATAATTTCGATATCGCATTAAAAGATCTTGAAAAGTTTTTAAGAAATATATTTGATCAGCCGCTAGACGAGGCCAAGCGTAGAACCATAAATGCGGCCCGAGCGGCAGAAATGGAAAAGAATGAACAGCTTATAGCTAAATATGCAAAAATAAAGACAAGAATAAAAGTTTTCTTTGGCAAACTATATAAACCATTTAAGAAAATAGGAAGGTTGGAAGAATTCAAGAGGAAATACTTCAGAAAGAAATTGAAAGTATAATAAAAATCTATAATATAATTATGTCATTAATTATCCTGACGAAATCTCCCAAGATAAGTCTTTTCTCACAAGAATCATATAAAAGAATTCTTGCCAAAATACTCAACAGAAATAGGGGCCCAAAAGCCGTGACCTCAAGTCTGCTTAGAGGCTTAAAATCAATCAATTATCCATATAAATTAAACCCGAGAGCAGATGAGATAAATGATGATGATACTATTTGGGTAAATGAGAGCCTAGAAGCTTTGAAATGGGCAGTTAAATCAAAAGAAAACAATAAGCTTATAATCGGGCCAAATCTGGTAATCACCCCTCTAGATCGTAACGGGATTATCTGTGATGACAGCATTGATATAATCCTTCAACCATCAGAATGGACAAAGAATTTTTACATATCAATTAAACCGGCATTGTCTGAAAAAATAAAGGTTTGGCCGGCCGGAGTAGAAATACCAGATTTAATTCAAACGCCAAAAATCATTGATGTCCTTATATACATAAAAAATTATCCGAAAAACAATCTTCTGGAAAAAATAAAAATGTGCTTGATAAATAAGAATATGACTTTTGA
>CAYPMZ010000096.1:0-1893 GCA_964412245.1 uncultured Candidatus Saccharibacteria bacterium | reverse complement strand
TCAGATCTACAGAAAAACTTGTCTGCTGGTTTGCGTTGATTTCTGCCGGTCCGGTTACAACTATGTTCACCGGGGAAGAACTGATGACTACATTGTAATCTTTTTCTTTGTCAAAAATAGCGTTGGAACCCGGAATTCTGTATTCTACTGTTATTTTAATGACTTCCTGTGTATTTTCTTGGCCAAAAAGCACTGCTTTGATTAAACGCTTTTCGCTTTTTCCAACATTTATATCTCCCAAAATCTCGCTGTATCTTTTCATATCTAAAGATGAGTCTGTGGGGCTTTTTGTGCCGTCTGGAAACTCAATTCTTAAATCAACAACTTTTAAATCAGTAATGTCATTATTCTTCACCTCAATATCAAGGGGGAGAACCTCCCCTCCCGCAACAGATGAGGGACCGGAAACTAAAATGTCTATATTATTCCCCGAGACGGTATTTGAACCGACAAAAAATTTAAAAAAGGCAAGACCGGAAGCCAAAACAAAAAAAATAAAAGCCCCTAGAAGAATTTTTGTGTACGGTATTTGGACTTGGCTTTCCGCCTTCTCCTCTTGAATATTCCAACCAAGCTGTTCCTTAGCCGCGTTTTTATCTTTAAGAGGATGTCTTTTTGCCGCAAATATGCCGTCTGTATTTCTTGAATACAAAGCCTCTTTTATTCCGCTGATTTTATTTTTCTTATCGTCAGAATTAGCCATAAACTTCATATATTATAACATATCTTTTATAAATGAGTCTCCTTCAATGCCATATTTATTTCTGATATAGCCAGCTTTCTTTTATTTTTAAATAAATCTAATAATTCCAAGCTTAAGTTGTTTCTTTCAGCATATTCTGATAAATCAAAAGACTTTTTAAAATAGCCGAGAGTATAAAGTATTCTAAGAACTGCGATAATCTCCAGATTTTTTAAGTTATCGTCCGTAAGTTCATTTAGAGAGATAAAATTATAAAAGGACAAGACAGAATCAAAAAGCTCTGTATTCTTTTCTTCTCCGTGTATCAGGCGCAGAAGCAAAACAAAAATGTTCTTTACTGCATCAAGTTTTTTAAAATCTTTTAAAGATAATTTTCTATGGATTGATTCGGCTGAAACTATGCGCCAGATTTCTCTGCCTTTTACCAAAGAGATGCTTGCAAGCGACAAATCCTGTAAATGTCCCTTGAGCTTGGACTTGTCCTTGCGAATGCTTTGAGCGGTTGCTCTTATAAAACCCAGATCTTTTGTAAGCAAAAGATAAGTTTTATTTGCCTCTCCTGACGGAAGACTTTTTATAATGATGGCATCAGTCGTATAAATGTGGTTCATCAATATGAAGTTTAAGATGAAAGCCGCAAAATTAAAAGCCCGGCACATCATTGATGTGCCGGGCTTTTAATTTTTAAATCTATGCCTCAACTGATTCTTTAGAACCGTCTTTTGGAGCTATTTCTTCCGCTAATTTCTGCAATTTCATAAATGAGCCTTTTTTAAATGTTTCATACTGGTCTCTTAGATAATCTTTATCCATCAAACTTATATTATCTTTTAATAGCTTGTGGAATTCTTTTGTCTCTTCCTGAAATCTTTGAAGAGTTTCTTTAAACTCATTGTATTGTCGTAAGTTTCTCACCATTTTTTTATTTCTGCTTTCTAAACTGTCTTCACGTTCGCAAAGCTCAATCAGATGATCAATGCTGGAAAACAGGTCAATAACGGGATAATCTTTTATACTAAATCTTTTAGATTCCCCGAGCTTATCTATGCGTCCGCTTATGCGATCCATTCCCTCATCAATAATTCTGTCCCAAAAACGTCTAAGGTTTCTCTTTTCTATATTAGAGAGATTCTCTGTTCCGCCGTCTATTTCCTCTCTGTGCATTGTTGGTGTTTCAAATGGCATAGTTT
>CAYPMZ010000095.1:0-1918 GCA_964412245.1 uncultured Candidatus Saccharibacteria bacterium | reverse complement strand
CCCGGACAATGCCGTGCATTATTTTGTCTCTTATTACGACTACTACCAGCCGGAAGCTTATATGCCGGTTACCGACACTTATATTGAAAAGGAAGCGATGATAAATGAAGAGATTGATCGCCTTCGCCACGCATCCACGCAGGCGCTTTTGACGAGGTCTGATGTGATTATCGTCGCTTCAGTCTCTTGTATTTACGGTTTGGGGAGTCCTGAAGAATATGAAAAAGAAAATATTAAAATCGGTCTTGGTGAAAAGATGACAAGGCAAGATCTGATAAGGAAACTCATAAATGTTCATTTTGAAAGGACAAATAGTGATATAAAATCCGGAAGTTTCAGGGCGACGGGGAACTCCGTGGAAGTTATGCCTTTAAACCAAAAGGTATTGATAAGAGTTGATATTACTGATGACCGGATTTCAAACATCTCTTATATAGATTCTGTTTCCAGAAAGCTTTTGGAAGATAATGTAAAATCCACATTTATTTTCCCTGCAAAGCATTTTATTACGGATAAGGATCAGCAAAAGCGGGCGGTTTTGAGTATTAAAACCGAGCTTGAAGATAGAATTAAAGAATTGAAAAAAGAAGGCAAAGAGCTTGAGGCGGAAAGACTGAGAAGAAGGACCTTGTATGACCTGTCGCTCATAAAAGAAGTCGGCTATTGCAATGGAATTGAAAATTATTCCAGGCACTTTAGCGGAAAAGAGCCGGGCGAGGCGCCAGACAGCTTATTGTCATATTTTCCAAAAGACTTTCTGACAGTCATAGATGAATCACACGTGACAGTGTCCCAAATAAAAGGAATGTATGCCGGCGATGCTTCCAGAAAAAAGACTTTGATAGATTACGGATTTAGATTGCCATCGGCGCGGGACAACAGACCTTTAAAATTTGATGAATTTGAAAAAAAAGTCGGTCAGACTATTTATACTTCTGCTACTCCGGGAGATTATGAAAGAGAAAATTCAGAAAAGATCGTGGAGCAGATAATCAGACCGACAGGACTCGTGGACCCGATAGTGGATATTCTCCCCATATCTCAATCATCAAAATCCAACAAAGACAACATTTTGGCTTTGGCACAAAAGACCAAATCGTTTGGGGGGGAATTAAAATTGGAAAATTATCCGGGGCAAGTTCATCATTTTATTCAGGAGACTGAAAAGGTTGTGAAGGGCGGGGGAAGGGTTATTGCAACTACTCTTACAAAAAAGATGGCGGAGGATTTGAGCGAATATCTGAAAGAAAAGGGAGTAAAAGCCGAATACCTTCACAGCGAAATAAAGACGATAGACAGAATAGATATTCTTACCAATTTTCGAAAAGGGAAGTTTGATTGTCTTGTCGGGGTCAATCTTCTCCGAGAAGGTTTGGATTTGCCGGAAGTGGAATTCATAGGAATTTTGGATGCCGATAAAGAAGGATTTTTGCGATCTGATACATCACTTATACAGACTATCGGCCGTGCCGCTAGGAATGTTTTGGGAAGAGTAGTTTTATATGCAGACAATATTACCGGCTCAATAGAGCGAGCTCTTGAAGAAACAAACAGGAGAAGAGAAAAACAACTTGCTTACAATAAAAAGCACGGCATCACTCCAAAAACTATCATAAAAAAGATTCATGATATTACAGAGCATTTGCGAAGCGAGCATGACAAAGCCGTGGCGGAGCTTTTGCGCATTGATGCGGATATGGCGGGGAAGAGTCCGGCAAAACTTATTAAGCAGAAAGAGATTCAGATGAACGCTGCTGTGAAAATACTGGACTTCGAGACCGCAGCTATTTTAAGGGACGAAATCAAGTCTTTAAAGGAAAGGTTTGAGAAGAAAAATAAAAAGACTAAAAAATAAATTGACACTTGTTTAAAATTAATATAATCTAAAGTCAGAAGTTGTTTGAAATCTTGCTTTGAA
>CAYPMZ010000094.1:0-1927 GCA_964412245.1 uncultured Candidatus Saccharibacteria bacterium | reverse complement strand
ACTTGCGATGATAAAGATGGAGATACCGGATATTAGAATCTTGTGGTCAGAAGATCCTAGAATAACGAGTCAGTTCAAGGATATTAATTCTAAATTTAAGGAAGTCAGCAAATATCCGCCAATTTTCCGTGACATTTCTTTTGTTGTAGATAAAAAAGTGAATCTGAATAATTATTATGAAATTGTTCGTGATATTGCCGGTAATCTGATCGAGGAACTTGCCCTTATGGATAAGTATGAAAATGAAGAAAAATTTGGCAAAGATAAAATAAGTTATACATTTCACATTACCTATCGTGATCTAGGGAAAACCTTAACTAGCGAAGAAGCAAATATGTTGCATAAAAGAATTGAAGAAATGACAATTAAAGTTTTTGGCGCAGTCATTAGAGAATCATGAGTATGAAAGGAGTTTACAGAATAGGGATATCTTCATCAGAAGTAACAGAAGAAAGTTTACAGAAATCTGGTTTGATATATCATCTTGTTAATCCAAGGGAACAAATACTGATCTCAGCAAAAAGTGTCTTTGGTATTCCATATAAGCGCGGAGCAAGTGTTCTGAGAGATGCTCCAGATTCTTTTGATTGTTCATCATTTACTGCTTGGCTCGCAGTTGAAGCGGGCCTTGCTATTCCACGAATCAGTATAGATCAGTACGTATATTCAAAAAAGATACAAAGAAATGATTTAAAACCAGGTGATTTAGTTTTTTCTAATACAGGAAAAATAATTCATACTGAAGGATTATATTTTTCTCAAGTGCTTGGTAAAGAAGTGCATGAGGAGGCAATCAGAACGGAAACACTTGAATTTAAACCCGGCACAAAAGTACCAGAAGGTATAGATCATGTTGGTATATATGTCGGAGAAGGTAGTGTTGTGCACGCTACAAAATCACGCGGTGTTATAGAGGAAGTGCTAGATACATCAAGCGGTTTTCAAAATATCATTGGCTACGGCAGGATAATACCCGATAGTGGAGAAAAAAGATTTGTTATCAATATACCTCTTGATAGATCAGATTTGCGAAATAAAGATTCTCTGATGAAAGAAATTTTAAAATACCATTAAATTTTTATACAAGAACAAAATAGAAAAAATTTGCTATTTTTGTGAGCAAATAAGGCTAAAGTTTAAGAAGCAAAAAGGCCGGATTCGCTTTACGAATCCGGCCTTTGAAAAAGCGGATTGGGTTTAAAAAACCCTCTCCACTATTTCTCCCAGCATTTCCTGAACGGTTTGAGTGTCGAGCCCATGCTCGGCGGCGATCCTTTGGACCACCTCCGTAGATATGTCATCAGGCCGTCCTCCGGACGACTTTGTCCTTTTCACCAGCGCGAACAGCCTTTCCTGGACGCTTTCATCGATATTTTTGACAGCTCCGCCCATGGCTACCTCCCGGTTGATGATTTTTTGTACACCCGCGGATAAAATTAACATAAATTATGAGATTTGCAAGTATTTTTTGCTTCCTTTTTGCCTTGTTTTTTGCTATAATTAAGAGGTAAGAAACTCAAGTTATTTTACGCAAAAATGGTTTACCCGAACAAGTTTTTTGAGGAAGATTTTGTCCAAAAATAGGGCTTAGATTATACATATAAAACAAGGTTTAGATTAAATATCATTATGGCAAAAAATTTGAACGGGCCAGAGGAAAAAGACGAAAAAAAAGGAGGCAAAAGCGCAAGTTACGATGCTAGCGCCATTCAAGTACTTGAAGGTTTGGAGCCAGTCAGAAAACGCCCCGGCATGTATATCGGGACCACAGGGCCCGATGGTCTCCAGCACCTTATAACAGAGATTTTTGACAATTCTCGCGATGAAGCAATGGGAGGTTTTTGCAATCATATTGAAGTAGTTCTTTTGCCTGGAAACAGAGTCAGGGTTACAGATAACGGCCGAGGAATTCCAGTGGATATTATGA
>CAYPMZ010000093.1:0-1944 GCA_964412245.1 uncultured Candidatus Saccharibacteria bacterium | reverse complement strand
GAAGGTGATTCTCACCTTTCGCTCGTATGGTCAAGGCGGAAGTAAGATTTTGTCTGCGTTTGACCATTGGAAGTTTTGGCTAGAGTTGCCATCTTGGCTTAGAGAGATTGTGGTAAACCCAAGGACGGAAGTCTTTGTGGACTGGGATCTAGACTTGTTGCAGTGGGTTTCAAAAAACGGATTGACACCCGTCATCCCCTGGTCAAAAATCGGTGGATCGTACCACGACTTTGAGGGGGGCAAAACTCTAGAACAGTTGTTTGTCCACGCCAAAAACCTAAGAGAAACAAAGGCGAGGGCATTCCTGAAGTTTGTCATTACAGCAAAAACTCGCGGCGATATTCAAAGGGTGGAGGGAATTCCCCTACTGTTTGAGAAAGACGTACCCCTGATCTTCTTTGCAATGGGCGAAAAAGGCAAAGACAGTCGGACAAAATGTCTGTCTTGGGGGTCGGTAGGAACCTATGGATATCTGAAGGGTCGAGCAAGCGCCGCTCCAGGACAGTGGTCCATTCTTGAGCTTTTGGGCGATCCGACGATCCAGAAAATTGTAGCGGCAAATTAAAATAAGGAGGGAAACGAATGGGCGACAAACCGAAAGGTTTGTCGCCCTTTTCAATTTAATTTTTTTTACTGTGTTCAGCAGCGCTTTTTCCTGCAACATATCCTGTTGTCCAACACAATTGAAGCGAATATCCGCCCGAAGGCCTATCAAAATCCAAAATATCTCCGACTAAAAATAAATTATCAAATAATTTTGATTGCATTCTCTTAAAATCCACTTCGGTCAGATCCACTCCACCGCTTGAAATGATGGCTTTGTCATACCCAAGCAGTCTGTCCACGGTAAATTCAAACTTCTTAAATTTTTCCACAATCATAAATCTTTCCGGCCTCCTGACTTCATTTGCAAACCATTCTCCATCCATTCCCATAAGCGACAGCATTTTCAAATAGACTTTTTCCGGCACTTCCTTAAAAACAAGATTTTTTATTTTCCTTCTTGGATTTTGATCAAAAATGTTTCTGATATTTTCATGCATCACATCAAGCCCCACGCCTGGGAAAAAGTCTATAGCGACTTTGACTTCTTTGCTTCCTTCATATTCCGTGCCTTCAAGCAGATCGGCAATCATTTTACTCATATTTATAATCGTTGGCCCCGAAAGTCCGTCATGAGTAAAAAGTATTCTTCCCTTTTTACTTACAACTTTCTTGCTATCCTGCCACAAGGATACGCCGACATCGCTAAGCGTGATTCCTGAAAGCTCTTTTACCCATTCCTCTTTGGTTTTTATAGGCACAAGAGAAGGGTTTGCCTCCACCACCTTATGACCCAGTGATTTGAGCCATTTAAAGCCATCTCCGGTAGAGCCAGTCTCCGGATGAGACTTTCCACCGGTAGCTAAAACAAAGCTTTTAGCTTTTACTTCTTCCCCATTTTCAAGTATTACAGATACTATTTTATTTTTTATCTTTTTTATTTCTGATACACCGGAGCCGATCTTAAATTCAACTTTGTTATCTGTAGCGGTCTTTACAAGCACTTCCAAAACATCGGCAGATTTATCAGATACCGGGAAAACTCTGAAATTATTCTCCACTTTTGTTTTTACTCCGAGACCTTCAAAGAAACGCACAGCATCATCATTGCCAAACATAGAAAAAGGAGTGAAAAGAAAATTTCCCTTCTTTCCATACTTTGAGATAAGCACTCTTTCATCTGGCTCGCCATTTGTCATATTGCATCTGCCTCCACCGGATATTAGGAGTTTCTTTCCCATAATCTCATTCTTCTCAAATAGAGCGACTTTTGCGCCAAATTTCCCCGCAGTTCCCGCCGCCATAAGCCCAGCCGGCCCTCCGCCGACTACTACAACATCTGGAATTTCTGACTTAATTTTCTTAATCATAGAAAAAGGTTAGCACGAAAATAATACATCT
>CAYPMZ010000092.1:0-1953 GCA_964412245.1 uncultured Candidatus Saccharibacteria bacterium | reverse complement strand
CAAGAGGCAGAAAAGTAGCCCAGTTCAAAGATGTCTCAAAATTTATAAATAAAGCAACTCCAATCTTGGATGTTGAGCCATACAAGCCGGTGAATTCTTTCGCCAGCTTTGCTATAGATCAAAAATTGAAAGACAATGTCTTGTCTTCAAAATATGTTCATCCGACACCGATTCAAGATCAAGCCATACCGGCGATTTTGTCCGGCTCTGATCTTGTTGGTATTGCAAATACAGGCACCGGAAAGACTGCCGCTTTTGTCATTCCCCTTTTAAATAAAGTGGCAAAAGACAAAAATCAAAAAGTCTTGATAATGGCTCCAACTCGCGAGCTTGCCATTCAAATAGATCAAGAGCTGAAAAAGTTTGCCTTTGGCATGCAGATATATTCTGTATGCGCAGTTGGTGGAGCGCCAATATCATGGCAGATGAAAGATTTGCGCAGAAGCTACAATTTCTTGATTGGTACCCCTGGAAGACTGAAAGACTTACTGGAACGCAGATGTTTCAGTTTGTATTCTTTTCAAACTGTAGTTTTAGACGAGGCGGACAGAATGCTTGATATGGGATTCATAAGCGACATGAGAGCTTTGATTTCAGGAATGCCAAAATATCACCAGACACTTTTCTTTTCTGCCACCCTTTCAGCAGATATTAAAAGAATTATAAATGAATTTTTGAAAAATCCAGTAAATATTTCTGTCAAAACCGGAGATACGGCAAAATCTGTGGATCAAGATGTCATTTATGTAAAAGGCGCACAAAAGCTTGACCTCCTTCATGAGCTTTTGATTAAGCCGGAGTTCAATAAAGTTTTGATTTTTGGACGCACTAAGCATGGCGTTGAAAGGTTATCAAATGCCCTGAAAGAAAAAGGGTTGAAGGCAGGTTCAATCCACGGCGATAAAAATCATAATCAGCGCCAGCAATCTTTAAGAGCTTTTAAAGATAATATTATAAATGTGCTTGTTGCCACTGATGTGGCGGCAAGAGGGCTTGATATTCCAAACGTCAGCCATGTTATAAATTATGAGCTTCCTGCCACTCATGAAGATTATATTCACAGAATTGGCCGTACAGGACGTGCCGGAAAAGCTGGAATCGCTTTGACATTTATTGACTGAATATAAAAAATCAGCCGGCTCGCTTTGCGAGCCGGCTGATTTTAATTATAAACATTGACTTATCATTTTATATCTCATAAGATTGTAAGTGACACGAAACCTTTTTGTTCGTTGTTCATTCGTGAACATCGATCAGGAATACGCAACTGCTGGTAGTAAAACCCAGAAAAGGGCAAAAGGTAGTAGTGTTGGTTTGGCCACGCCTCTCAAAATGGCCTAGCATGTTTACAAACGATCCTGCAACTGATCTTGGTCTGTGATCAAGTTGCCTCCGGTTTGTCGTGCGAAATGAAGTCAACAGGAGCACATAACTGCCACTGGCTGGGAAGAACTTGGGAGCCGAAAACAAGAAAAAAAGGGCTATACCCCGAAGCGAAAGGTTAACACCGGCTCGGGGTTGAGGAAGTAACAGGTGTGACAGTTGGTTTCCTCACTTTCCACTTCAAACAAAAAAGTGATAGCTATTCCCTAGCGGTTCGCGGCGGGTGAGGCGAAAATGACAGCGAGTCGCAAACTTGGATCTCAAGGATGCGATTAAGAAATCACCCCGGATCTTGCGCAGATCTGGGGTGCTCTTTTTTTACTTGCTAAATAGATTTCTAAATTTAAGTTTAAGGACTATAAATAGGTAAACAATTTCAAGGATACCCGCTGTATTAACAAAAAGAAATAATACAAACCAGAGCGATTGTCCCCTTTTGGCTGAATG
Organism: uncultured Candidatus Saccharibacteria bacterium; assembly: GCA_964412245.1. Lineage (GTDB taxonomy): Bacteria > Patescibacteriota > Minisyncoccia > Phycocordibacterales > GWA1-40-21 > Bog-1340. The sequence continues at coordinate 123 of CAYPMZ010000092.1, read as the reverse complement.
CCACAAAGCGAGCCCTTTCCAAAAAATATTCCATAAAACAAAAACTATCAGTACAGGCCCAAACGCTAAGAGCCAGACCGGTGCTACATCCATTCCGTAATGTGAATCAAAATTATACATCAT
>CAYPMZ010000091.1:0-1965 GCA_964412245.1 uncultured Candidatus Saccharibacteria bacterium | reverse complement strand
TGGACAATATCATCAGCAAAGCCGCTCCAGACTGGCCGATTGATAAAATCTCAAATGCGGACAGAAATATTCTACGCATAGGCCTTTATGAGCTTCTTTTTTCGGACAGGAAAGAAGTGCCGGCAAAGGTTGCTATCAACGAAGCCATAGAGCTGGCAAAAGTTTATGGTGGAGAAAAAAGCGGAAGTTTTATAAATGGAGTTCTTGGCACCGTATATAAAGAGCTCGGCGAGCCGGGAAAAGAGGAATTGTCCAAGAGAAATAAAAAGAATACTCCTTTTGATAAAATGCCGGTCAAGAGTCTGGCCGGAGCTGTAGTTTATTCTGTGAAAGACAACTCTGTGTACCTGGCTCTGGTTCATGATGTTTTTGGAAGATGGACTCTTTCAAAAGGCAAAATAGAAGAAGGCGAAGACCTAAAATCTAGCGCCAAAAGAGAGATAAAAGAGGAGATGGGAATTGATATAAATGTGGAAGAAGAACTCTCGCATAACGAGTACATTGCAAATCACCCGCAGGAAGGAAAGATTAGAAAACAAGTCACATATTTTCTTGCAAAAGCGGAAATGAAAGATTTAAAGCTTGGCGACAGCGGAGGCCTTGATGATGCAAAATGGTTCAAACTGCAAGATCTGCAGAGTCTAAATTTCTACAGCGATATATTGCCGATAATCACAAAAGCCGTCACGATAATAAGCGGTAAAAAGTAAAATGAAAAACGCAAAGCTAAAAACTAAAATTCAAAATAGAAAAGACTTAATTTTATACTTTTCGCTTTAAACTTTTAATTTAATATATGATAACGCCTGATTTCTCAAAATTTGAAAAGACCATAGGGATAAACTTCAAAAATAAAAATCTTTTGAAGCAGGCTTTTACCCATAGATCATTTTTGAATGAACACAGAGATACGGAATTGGCGCACAATGAAAGACTAGAATTTTTAGGCGATGCCGTGCTTGAACTTATCGTTACTGAACATCTTTATTATAAATATCCGGAAAACAACGAGGGAGAGCTGACTTCTTACAGGTCAGCTCTCGTAAATGCCACGACGCTTTCAGACTCCGCTTCAAAGATCGGCATGAATGATTATTTATTGCTTTCCAAAGGAGAGGCAAAAGACATCGGCAGGGCAAGACAGATTATTCTTGCAAATACCATAGAAGCACTTATCGGGGCGATATTTCTTGACCAAGGATACGAGATGGCAAAGAATTTCATATCAAACAATATTTTTAGTCTGATAGAGCAGATAGTTGAAAGCAAGGCTTGGCTTGATGCAAAGAGCAAATTCCAAGAGCAAGCACAGGAGCACGAAGGAATTACTCCTCTGTATAAGACCATAAAAGAAGAAGGCCCTGATCACGACAAGAAATTTACCGTGGCCGTGTTTTTAGATAAAAATAATGTGGCGGAGGGAATAGGAAGATCAAAACAGGAAGCGGAGCAGATTGCCGCAAGCAATGCTTTAAAAGTTAAAGATTGGTAAAAATTATGGAAACTTTTGAATCGCCAAAAAGAATAATACCGGAAGGATTGAGCTCTGAAGAAGAAAGAATTTGGAAAGAAATTATTGATCTTGAGCTTGCTTATGTTTCAGATTCATATATGAATAAAATTCCCGCTGAAACCAGATTTGCTATGCAAGAAAACATAGTTAATTTTGGGGAAAAGCTGAAGGAGGAAGGCATTGATCCGCGCAGATATTTATTGTGGCATAAACTCATAGGCAGTAGTGTTCCTGAAAGAAAAGGATTTGAATTTGATTTGGAAGATCATAGGATAGAAAAATTCATAAGGAAACTTTACATGGAATATAAACAATAAATAAAATGCCAATTGAGAGTCTAGAACAAAATAACAACTTATCCGCAGAACAGCAAGAAAAACTTGACGCTCTTTCATCCATTTTAAAACCTTTTATAGAAGAATTGAATAAAACAAATAATTCAAATGTCACAG
>CAYPMZ010000090.1:0-1966 GCA_964412245.1 uncultured Candidatus Saccharibacteria bacterium | reverse complement strand
AAGTTTTGTTTTTGGATAAATAATTCATAGAAGTTATTATAATAAAAAATCCCGCTTAAGACCACTATCCCAATATCAGCTCTCGCCGCGTTGTTAGCCAAAATAAAATAGATCAAGAAGCGATGACGAGATAGCAGCTTGGCTGCATCGAGGAAGAGCGACGCGGAGATATTTTTATTTTGGCAACAACCCGAAGGGATGCGCAGATTGTTATTCCATAACTTCGTTGCTCGTCGTCAATGTAGCTAAAGCTACAATTTCCTCCTCGCGCCTTGTTCTGAAAAAAAATCTGCCGCATCGCGGCAGAGATTGATATTAGGATAGGGGTCAGGCGAGATTTTAAATTTTAAACTTTCTTATTCTTTGTTTTATACCACGGCAGGCCTTCAACCATTTCTACTTCATAATCTCCGAAAAGATTCGGGTAACGCTCAATCATAATCTTTGCCACCGCTCCGAAAACCAGCCGGATTTCTTCTTCCGCGCCCGGATCGGTGCGCATTTCAATAACATGCCGGACTGCCCGCGCGTTTGCTGACCAGCCGATTGTGGTAGCCAGGCCGTCGGGAGCGATTCTGCGGAATGCGGAAGTTAAAACTTTTTTCTTATGAAACGTCTCTGCGTTATCAATGTTGGTAATTTCCGCAAGCTGGCGCTGGAGTTTTTCCAGCTGTTCAACGGTTTTCACCATGATTTCCATCGCTTCCGGAGTTTCTTTAATTACCGTTGGCACCCAAAAGCCAAGATTATCCAGCCGGACAAACCGCAGGCTTTCCTGCGACATTGCCGTGCCGGCGCGATGCCGGACCAATTCGTGGGTAAACACCCGACTGACATCGGCAAAAATAAAATTGAAAACAGAATGTTCAATTACGGATCCATGCCCGACTTTCAGAATATTAGCCAAGTATTCTTTGTTTTCCCGGCGCACTTTCGTAACGTTCAGATTCAGCCCGGGTTCAAAACTGCGATAACAAAGCCGTCCCATAACTTCAATTAATTTTTCCGGGTCGGTGGGAGCGTCTGATTGCCATTCCGGCACGCCTAAATGTTCCAAATACGCTTGCATACCTTCATCAATGACTTTGGTCTCGCCGACTAAAAATACTGTTGGCGTTACTAATCGCATTAGTCCGTTTCCTCCTTTTCTTTCTGATTGATTTCAAACGGCATTTGGCCGACGAATAATCCGCCCTGGCCCATGTGGAAATCCAAAAGTTTTTGCAGAAGCTTAGCCGGATCGTAGGGCAGATGTTTGAAAATCATTCTTTTTTCCAGGCAAACTTTTTCAATATGTTCCCGATCGTCCTTATTGTTATATTCTTTCAGATAAAAAATGTTGGTGATTTCGGTAGCCGCTAAAATATCAAAACAGGGCTGGCAAGGGCGAATAGTTACTCCGGCAAAACCATTGGGAAGTTTTCGCTCTCCCAAAGTTAAACTAGCGCTTTTCTCCGCATGCACGGTTTTACTGCAATGGCCGTTTTCCATAATACAGCCGACATCATCGCAATGCGGCTGGCCGGAAGGGACGCCATTGTAACCAGTAGCGGCAATCCGATGATCGCTGCTTAAAAGCACACAGCCGACTCTTGCCCGAGGGCAAGTTGCCCGGCCCGAAGCCATCAATGCTAAACCAAGAATATATTCCGGAAAAGTCAGCCGACCAGGAGATATTTCCAGCATTTCGGTATCCTTTTTCAAAGTTCGGTATTTAAGATATTAAAACAAAAACTCGCTTTCGTAAAGCGAGTTTTTAGATTTGGGATTTGGGATTTGTGATTTGGAATTTTTAATAATCCATTCCTCCCGGCGGCATAGCTGGGCCGCTCTTTTCTTTCGGCTCCGGTTTTTCAGTTACCGCCACGCCGATGGTGAGATAAGTTGCGGCAACAGAAACCGCGTTCAAAAAAGCGGTTTTAGTAACTTTCAATGGATCAATGATTCCGGATTTTTTTAAATCGTC
>CAYPMZ010000089.1:0-1991 GCA_964412245.1 uncultured Candidatus Saccharibacteria bacterium | reverse complement strand
ACGGAATTTTCAAGAAATTCTTTTTTGCCCATTATTATGACATAAGGAACTTTTAATTTTTCTGCGAGAGAAAACTGGCTGCCAAATTTGTCTCTGCCCAGCATATGATGAACATATATTTTTTCTTGTTTTAGTATTTCTATAATTTCCAAGCTCTTATGTTTTGCCTCATCACCGAGCTGAATATAAAAAGCCACTGGTTTTTTCAGCTTTAAAATCTTCGCAACTTTCGGTCTTTTATTTATAAAGACTTTTATGCTGGCTCCCGGAATATCTCTTTTATATCCGACTTTCTGGGCCAGTCCGTCAAATCTGGAGCCGACGGCGAGTGTATCTCCGATATCGCCATTTTTCAAGACTTCTTTTATTTTAAAAACTGTTCCAGAGCAATATTTTCTGTCAGGCAGAAGGCAATTATTTATTTTATAGGGAATATTCATCGTCTCAATATATTCCAGAACTTCTTTGAAATGACCCCTGCTTTCATCTGAAAGACAGCTTATGGAAGTCGGGGCATTTTCTTTCAGTTTGTCTTTTGTATCGCAATAATTGCACTGAAGCACATAAAAAGGATCTTTCTTGAAATTCTGCCTGCAATGAGCTGATAGGGAATTTAAATTTTTCTTATAATAGTTTGTAAGTTCTCTTGCAAACTTGCTCATTGATTCTTTATCTCCAATGCTATTTATTTCTATGATAAAATCCTCGTAGCCATTGTCTTTAAGCATTGAAATAGCGGTTTTTACGAGCAATGCTTCAGCTATGCTTCTTGTTGTCCCAATGACTTCAAGATTTATCGTTGCTTTTCCTCTTTCTCTGATCACATCGCTCTCATGAATAAACATTATCGGCTGTGGCTGAGAAGCCAGATTTTTTTCAGTATATTCTCTAAGCAAAGCGATTCTTTCCGCAACAAAATCTTGTGAAAAGAGCCAAGGCATATCAGAAGGGTTTCTGGCAAAGCTTTCTTTGAGTGAAGACGCCTTACGCATATCATCTTTAGTTATTTCAATTGGCTTAGTAGGTGTGAATCCATAATAAAGTGCAGCTTCGGCAACTTTATTTAGCGGAAGGAAATTAATGAACTCGGTTCTCTTTTGCTTGGTTTGAGTTTTTTTTGAGTGTTTAATTTTCTTGCTTCTCTTTTTGCTTTTTATCTTTTTCTTTTTCATATGAATTTAATATTGGTTATGCTCTCCAGTGAAAAAAGATATCTGTGTAAATGGGAACAGTCTCATTAAAACTCTGCCTCTTATATTGGATTTTTGAATAACTCCCCAAAGGCGCGAATCGGAGCTGTTGTGCCTGTTGTCTCCCATGACAAAATACTCATTAGCTTTTAAAGTTACTTTTTCTTTGATATTTGAGAAATTTGAAGAAATATTTTTATCTATATAAATATATGGCTCATTCAAAATTTTTCCGGAAGAAGTCGCGCTTTCATATATTTTCACTTGATCGCCGTTTATTTCAATAGTCTCGCCTGGAAGGCCCATTATTCTTTTTATATAAAATACGGTTTTATCTTGGGCAACGTGCTGTAAAGCAAGACCTTCCGGCGGAACTTTAAAAATTATAACATCGCCTCTTTTTGGATTTTCAAATCTGTAAGAAAGTTCATCAACGATCAGATAATTGCCATTATGAAAAGTATTGTCCATGGATGCTCCAGATACCAAAAATGGCTGAGCAATGAAGGTTCGTATTGGCAATACTATTATGAGTGAGAGAATAGCGATTTCTAGGAACTCTTTTATGAAACTTTTTGTCTGTTGCATTCTGATTATATGGCTTAAAATGGTCTTAAAATACGATTTATGCCTATTATATAGTAAAAAACGAGTTAACACAAGAAAATAGTTAAAATTGGGTTATTTTTTAATTTTAAATTTTAACTTTACTTTTTACTTTTTTAATTTTAAACTTATGATCATGAATTACATTATCGTAGGTTTGGGAAATCCGGGAGAAGAATATATCGGCACAAGACA
>CAYPMZ010000088.1:0-2076 GCA_964412245.1 uncultured Candidatus Saccharibacteria bacterium | reverse complement strand
TCTAAGAACAGTTACTGAAGAGGAAAGAGCATTACTTACTTCAGCTATTACATCAAATATTTCTGGAGCAGTTGAAATAAAGAAGTTTAATTCTGTCGGTCCGACTCTCGGAGCGGAAGCTGCAAAGAAATCTCTTGAAGCGATAATCCTCGTTATCATCTGTATCGTGCTTTTCCTTACTTTTGCATTCAGAAAAGTTTCAAAGCCGGTTTCTTCTTGGAAATACGGAATTGTTTCCATCATTGCGCTTTGTCATGATGTCATTATTCCAACAGGAGTATTCATAGCTTTAAATCACTTTTTGGGAGGATATGAAATAGACACGCTTTTCGTCACGGCAATCCTCGTGATTCTAGGTTTCTCCATTCACGACACCATAGTTGTATTCGATCGTGTACGAGAAAATCTAAAACATGATTTTGGTTCCAAAAATTCAAAGAATTTTGATGCGATAGTAGGCGAGAGTATCAGCCAGACTTTCATAAGGTCTATCAATACTTCTGCAACGACACTTCTTGCAATTCTTGTTGTTTATCTTGTCGGTCCAGTTGCTACAAAGCATTTCTCTCTTGCACTTCTAGTCGGTATCTTCTTCGGGACATATTCATCAATATTCATAGGTTCAAATCTATTGGTTACACTTGAGAAAATGCAGGCGAAAAAAGCTTTAAAAAAATAATTTAAAAATATGTTTATATTTTCAATTCTCATAATTATAGCGTTAATAATAATTATAAAACAACTTGCGGGAATAAAAATAACTTGTGATAAAATTGAAGAAATGGCAACAATGAGCGAGGAGCAAAGACATAAATATAGTTTGAAAATAGATGACCCAGATGAATACGATAACTATATACAGGCCAATTATTGGGATGATGAAGTAAAAAGAAAAAAGAAGAACAGAGAGATTCTAGAATTGGTTAAAAGACAACCGAAATTATCACTCAAAGAGATCGCTGAAAGATATGGGGAGAGTGAACTTAGTGTTCAGATAATAATAAACGAAGCAAAGAAGAAAAAATTAGCTTAAATTTCTAAAACGTAAGTACATAAATAGCGAGATTCAACAGCAATCCCTATATTTACTTTATTTTTAAAAAACTATGTCCTATATTAAATTTGAGGAGTTATTCCAAAACCTTTTACAAAAATTAGGTTTGAAATCAAAGATAAAAAATATAGATATCAATAAGCAAAAAGATTTTGAACTCCTATCGCGTGATGATAAATTAAAAATTATTTCTCCACAACTGGATATTTATGTGTCTGCTGTGTCTCAAAAGTCTGAAATCTTTCCCATTATTGCTACACTGGCGGCTACTTTAATAGTAATTGCAACTTTAAATAAAGAACTCATTCCTCTTTCGCTTCTTGAAATAAAAATCATACTATCTTTTTTCCTGATACTAATTCCTGTTACTCTGCACTATTATGTAAAACAAAAAGAATCAACAGCTGAAAATTCACTAGATATTATTCGTTCTTATCATTCCGATGATCCTTTTGTAAGTTTAGAAAAAGTAAAGTTTTTGCAACAACTCAGTTCAGATTTCCCTATTATTATTGTATATTTTTTTTATGGAATAATATTTTTTATCCTATTCAAAATATATTTATAAATGGTAAGGATGGTATTTGTGAATGAGGGAAACAGCTTTAGTTTATAGTTGATTTATGATATAATTGAATTATGTACAAAAAACAAGAACAAATGGCAGCGGCAATTGTATCAGTATTTATTTTATTTTTTTCTGAATTTGGTATTCCAGAAAAGAAAAAGGAAATATTACAAAATAAGTATCATTCTTACGAAGCGGGTGGTCCAATAATTGATTCTAGTTTTTATGTCAGGACACTTGCAGCTTCTAGTGGGGTAAGTGGAACTAGTGGAAATTCTGGATTCAGTGGAACATCAGGTTTATAGAGGGGTTTAGCCTTATACAGGCAGTTTCTATTACTTGACTTCTCCTCTTGTGCGAGTATAATAGCAAGACTGCCTTTAAAGGCAGTTTTTGTTCATTTACAACATAATAGTTAGTACAAGATTTAAGAATTAATGTGTGCCACCTTTTA
>CAYPMZ010000087.1:0-2095 GCA_964412245.1 uncultured Candidatus Saccharibacteria bacterium | reverse complement strand
TTATCCTGCTTGGCGGCATTTTTTAAAACTTCAACAATATGCTCCTGCCCGAGCAGTTCATCAAAAGTTTTCGGGCGGTATTTGCGATAAATCGCCAACATATAAAATCTAGAATCTAATAGCTAATATCTAGAATAAGTATAAATCAAATTTTTGAATAAAAAAATACCTTGTGAATTTTCACAAGGTATAAATGTTTAAAACTTAATGATATGAAACGCCCAAAGAATAATCATGGATCCGTAAAAAACACAAACCACGGCCATGCCTACTGGAAACAAATTTTCTAAGCTGATATTTTGCTTCTCGCTCACAACAAAATCAAAAAATACTGCAATACCCACGCAAACGCAGAATCCGCCCCATAGCAGCAAACCAATATCCATCTTGCTTAACCCTCCTTAAACGCAGTTTAAACGAACCTCCGATATTGTAACAGATAACATCTAATTTTGTCAAGAATGCGTAAATTTGACTTTGAAAACAATTCCGGTTAAAATTATCCAGCAGTAGAGTTCTTTTAAAACGGAGGTTGGTTATGAGGAAAAAAATGTTCGGCGCCGGAGTTCTGGTTATGCTGTTCTCTATTTTAAGCGTCGGGCTATGGAGATATTCATTAACTTTTGGCTGCCAATGGTCAATTGATCATTTAATTAACGACAAAGACCCGCTTGCCTTAGTAGACGGATTTATTAGCGAAATGAAGAATGACACGGCGTTTCCAAAAAAGATGCATTTGGTGGAAAAAAAGAGTTTTTGGCCGGCTAATACTAAATACGACATTTACTGGAATGGCTTAACTTTGAACTCCAATAACAAAGTTTTAGCTAAAAACACCTGGCTGGAAGTTGCAGTCTGGAATGGTTATGGAATCACTCACTTAGAAATTCACGGCTTAGATACAAATCAATTACTTGGTTCGGCTGACAATACTCAAAATCCAAACATATCAGCGAATGGAGTAACGGCGCAAATAGGACAAAACAAAAAAATACTTTGGGGTGAAAAAGAATGGATTGCCGCTTTTTTCCCATCTCTGAAAACTCTGCAAAAAGAAAAAAGATTGCGCTTAACGGTAACGGACATTTTCGGCAATATTTCCGAAGCTATTGTTGAAACTTCTTCAATCACTCACTAAATTTTAATCCGCCAAAAAAGGCGGATTTTTATATTTAAACTAAACTTTATTTAAGAGCAAACCATCCTTACTTATCCGAAACCCAAGCGAACCGATTGGCTTGGTGGTTCTCATATATATAAAGTTTTTAAATAAGAAACCCAATCGCGGTGAGCGACAAGTGGAAGCCGCCGCTGGAGCGGCTGGAACGGGTTGAGGTAAGTAAGGTGGTTTGCGAAAATCTCATTGATAAAATCAAAAAAAATCCTTATAATCTTCTTATGAAGAAGTTGTTCCTGCTTTCCACAATCTTGCTCGCTAGTTCCGGGCTTTTTTTATTTTTTATCAGCGATAAAGAAATCAAAATTGACCCGTCTTTGAAGTTGGCCGCCGAAACCGAAACTATCAAACCAGCAGTCCAGCCGGAAATAATCAATAAGTACGGCGATATTGAACCGCAAAAACCGCTGGCTAATCCTCCAACAACTATTAAAGCAGTTTATTCTACCGGCTGGTCCGCGGGTAGTGAAAAAATGCTTAGCCATCTTATTAATCTGGTTCAAACCACGGAAGCGAACGCGATTGTAATTGATATTAAAGATTATTCCGGCGAGTTAAGCTATCCAACCGAACTTCCGGATATAGAAAAATACGGGGCCAAACGGGAACTGAAAATTTTGCGGCCGAACGCTTTGATTAAACGGCTTCACGATGCTGGAATTTATGTTATCGCCCGGCAAACGGTTTTTCAGGATCCGGTTTTGGCTTTGGCCAGGCCGGATTTGGCGCTGACCAGTTCATCCACCGGCAAGCAGTGGAAAGATTATAAAGGAGTAATGTGGGTGGATACAGCATCGCAAGGCGTTTGGGATTACGATATTGAAATCGCCAAAGACGCTTTAGCCCGCGGCTTTGACGAAGTGAATTTTGATTACATCCGGTTTGCTTCCGACGGCAACATGAAAGATGTGGTTTATC
>CAYPMZ010000086.1:0-2128 GCA_964412245.1 uncultured Candidatus Saccharibacteria bacterium | reverse complement strand
CTAAATTTACCTTACAATTCTTCTAATCTGTTCGTATTTATCTACCCCTCTTTCCTCCCACTCATCTACTAACGGATAGTCATTAAAATAATTAAACGTGTGCAACAAATCTACAATTTCTTCTGGTTCTTCCATCTGAGATAATGCTTCTTTTGCTCTTTGCAAATCTTCAGCGGCTTTCTTGTAGCCGGGGTCTTTCATTTTCTCCTTCAATTGATTTTCTAAATCTAAAAGTTCTTTTTTGTATTTTGCCTGAGCTTCATCAAGGCGTTGTTCATACTCTTTCTTTTTGGCCAGCGCAATTTTTAAATCTGCTTCAACTCTTTCAATGTTTTTCTCTGTTTGTTCCTTATTGCGAATGAAATCGTTATATTGGTCTTTTGTTTTCCGACTAGAAAATAACCCCGGCTTCTTTGGCTCCGACAAATTGGCTAATTCTGCCTTAAGCTTTTTAAGAACTTGTTCACGCGATTCGACTGTCATCAATGGTAATCTAAATTCGTTTCGCGCATTTTCTTCTTCTCGTCTATATCCGTAATGCACCGTATCCAACTTACTATTAATATCACTCACTACAGATAATTCCGGTCGATCTTCAATATTTTTTACCCGTGCCTGCAATTTTTCTCTTTCAACCAAAAATTCTCTACCCTTTTCTTGTAACTTTTCAAAAAGACTACTTTTCAATTCAACTAATTTATATGAACTCGGTATTTCAATATCCGGATTCTTTGCTTGCTCTTCTTTTAAGAACCCTACAAAAAAATCCATGTGCCGCGCATCGTATATATTTGCAAATTCGTTATATATTTCTTCATTCCATCCTTTTGGCAATTCTATCAAAGGACGAAACTCCTCTTGAACAGACGCCTCCTTTTCTTGTTCTTGATCCGCGCCAACTTCTTTTTCCATATTTTCACCTCTTTCGCTCATAATATTTTTAGCCAAATATTAAATATTACTTATATCGCCTTCTTTCTTTTCGGTAATAATTTCTTGGATAATAAATCCTTATTTTTTCTCCGGAGGAACTATAAAGCCGCCGTTCCACCAGCATTCTTGCGCTTTTTTCTGGGCATCAATAAGGGCTACTTCTCCGGACGATAATTTTTCCCCGGCTCTGACCTTTTTCCAAAGGTCGGCGATAGTTGTGCCTTCCGTTACTCCTTCACTTGCAAACCGACCGTTAAACTTTCCATCGGTTGGCAATTTATCCATATATCTGCCCGGCGTCATTGTCCAAACACGATTGTGTTCAGAATCATCCTGGTCTTTTTCTTTGCCAATCACCACAAACATTTTGGAGGTTGGTTGTCTTTCGGCTGTAAAGAATGGGGTTATGGCGCCGCCTCGGATACCCAGTTTTACATTACCGGACATTTTAGAATTAAATTCTTCTACAAACTTTTTCTTTTCTTCATCAGCACCTTCAATATTCAGGCGAAAAACTTCATCTTTTGCGGCCGCAAGCATTTCCAAATCTTCTTTGGTTGCGACACCCTTTTCCATCATTTCTCTTTGAGAAGAAACCCCTTCGGTCCCGGTGTTTTGTTCCACATCAACCTCAAAAGCCGCGGATTCTCCTTTAAATGGGAGTTTGCGCGGCAAGTGTTCCGCAACTACCTTAAAAGATGCCTCTAATGAACCACCCTCCATAGTGCTACCGGCTTCTTCGCCTTTTAAATGCAAAGACATAATGTGATGCGTGGCAAAAGCCGGAACTTCAATTTCCACACCATCTTCATTTGCAATTTTCAAAATTGTTTTTGTGGATTCTATTTCTTCTGAAGTTCCGTCCGGATGATCAATTTTAAAATGCGTTGCCAGCCATTTTTTCTCCGAATCAAACTGCGAGGGAGCTATATCTTTAACATCATCCAAAACTTCAACGCCCCAGTACTTTTCCGATGTTTTTTCCTGCTGTTCAGCCACAACTCTCTCGGCTTTGGCAGCTTCCTCTTGTGATGGTTTGTATTTTTCCATATATGGAATTCCTAAATCGTATTTATCTCCCCTTCTTTCTTTTCGGTAATTTCTTTTACTTTGTCATTATATTCTTTTACCATTTTATCCAGATCTTCTTCTAATCTATATTTTTCATCTTCACCCACTTCGCCGCCCTCTTCTC
>CAYPMZ010000085.1:0-2185 GCA_964412245.1 uncultured Candidatus Saccharibacteria bacterium | reverse complement strand
AGCTAGTTCAACAAGTAATTGCAACACTTCTAGTAAAATAGAAGTATGAAATTCAAACATTTTACGATTGAGGAGCGTGAAAAGATTCAAGAGTGGTTTTGGCAGAAGAAGTCGATTAGATATATGGGATTGATGCTCAATCGGTCTCCATCATCAATCTCAAGAGAATTAAGAAGGAATTTTCCTAAAGAAAGAAATCAATATACTCCTCGCTTAGCCAATGAGCGAGCCGTTTTAAAACGCAAGGAGAGAGGAAGAAAAGACAGATTAAAAACCAAAGAAATTAGAGAATATGTCATCAAGCATTTAAAAGAAAGATGGTCTCCGGAACAAATATCAGGCAGACTTAAAATTGATTTAAAACAGACAATCTCCCATGAAGCGATATATCAGTTCATCTACGCTCAAATCATGAGACAAGGCTGGGGAAGCATTAGAGAGAACTGTGAAGACTTGCGCTCTTGTCTTCGCAGAAGAAGAAAAATCAGATGGACTAAAGGTCCTAATACCAGATTTCAAAGAATCTTTAAACCAAAAGGCATTTCCATTGATGAGAGACCAAAAATTGTTGAAACCAGAAAAAGAATCGGAGACTGGGAAGGAGACACCGTTGAATCCAAAGATCACAAACCCGGAGTGAATACGCTGCTGGAAAGAAAAAGCGGGCTGTATCTCATTACCAAACTTCAATCAAAAACCAGCGCTTCAACTCGAGAAGCTGTGCGGACAAGATTGGAATATATACCCGACAAATTTAAAAGGACTCTAACCCTCGACAATGGACCCGAAAACAGCGACTGGGAATTGCTGCAAAAAGAAATCAGTATGAATTGCTACTACACTCATCCATATCATTCATGGGAGCGAGGAGCCAATGAAAATGCCAACGGACTCTTGCGAGATTACTTTCCAAAGAAAACTGATTTTAGTATGATATCTGAATTAGATATATTAAAAGTCGAACACAGTCTCAATTCTAGACCTAGAAAACGTCTTGGATGGAAGACGCCATTAGAAGTATGGAGTGTTGCATTAACACATTGAATGTACCTATTTTTTACTTGCATTTTTATTTCAACTATGCTATACTCCCCTAAGTGAGTGTAAGGAAACTTACATTTATCGTAAACAACGTAAGTGCCGCAAAACCCCGCCGCAAGGCGGGGTTTTGTTTGAGAGATTTATTTTATTTGCTATACTCCTCAAATGGTAGATTCAATCATCAGCGCAAAAAATATAGACGAAGCCGAAGTGGTCATAGTTTCGGCCGGATACGAAAAGACGGCTTCGAGCAGGAAGGGCACGAAGAACGGCCCGAAAGCCGTGATGAAAATGCTTGATTCCAAACTGGAGCTTTTTGACCGCGGCTACAAAGTGGAAGTTTCTAAAAAAATAAAAATCGGCGAGAAGAATTTGGGCGATATCAGTTCGCTTTCACCCGAAAAAACGCTTATGAAAATTAAAGCTGAGTGCGGGAAAATTTTGGATAAAAATAAATTTTTGTTTCTTTTAGGCGGCGAACATTCGGTCTCGCTCGGCTATTTGCAGGCGCTTGCGGAAAAAATAAATCCGAAAGAGGTGACAATATTGCAAATAGATGCGCACTGCGATTTGCGGGACAATAATACCGACTACGACGACAAAGATACGACAAATTTAGCCCACTCTTGCGTCATGCGCCGGGTGCATGAGCTCGGCTACAATCTAGTGCAAGTCGGCGTCCGCACATATTTTAAAGGCGAGTACGAATATTTCAGCAATCCGAAAAATAATATAAAAGTATTTGAATGGGGCAATGGCCATAAAGTTCCGAGTATAGAAGAAATTTTGGATTCGATTCAAACAAAATATATTTACATCACTATAGATGTCGATGGTTTTGATCCCGGCGTGATGCCGGGCACCGGCACAGCTGTGCCGGGCGGTTTGGAATGGTGGTATGGCGTAGAGCTCACCCTGCGCGCGATCGACAGCCATGAACTCATCGGCGCTGATATTGTTGAAGTTTCTCCGATGCGCGATTCAATCCTCACCGAATATGGCGCTGCCCAATTATGCTACACAATGATAGCGCACAAATTTAGAGATAAGTTGCGATAAGTTTATTCGCTTCTTTTGGATTGGCTTTGCATTCGAGGAGTGCGGAGAGGATAAGCGGAGCGACGATAGTGGCATCCGACTCGAT
>CAYPMZ010000084.1:0-2188 GCA_964412245.1 uncultured Candidatus Saccharibacteria bacterium | reverse complement strand
GCAAAAGATTCGTTGGCAAAAGACTGGAATTCATCCACATATAAATAGAAATTTGGCAGCTTATTCAGCTCTCTTTGATGCACATCGGCGCGGGACATCGCGGCAATATAGATTTTGGTGATAAGCATGGAGCCGAGAAGATTAGCATTTGCCTCTCCTACTTTTCCTTTTGAAAGGTTTATTATTAGGATTTTCTTTTCATCCATCAATTTTCTGATATCAAAAGAAGATTTTGGCTGTCCAACAATATTTCTAATGAGAGGATTTGCCGTAAATTGACCTATTTTATTTTGAATCGCAGGCACAGCTTCAGCAGCCATTCTCTCCGTATATTTTGCAAATTCTTCGGTCCAGAAAGCTTTGACCGAAGGATCTTTAACATTCTCCACGACTCTTTTTCTGAATTCCTTGTCCGAAAGCATTCTGTTTACGCCAAGAAGAGTAGATCCCGGATATTCTATGAGAGCTAGCAGAGTATTTGTCAGAATATATTCCATCCTGGCAGACCAGGCATCAACCCAAATTTTCTTGAAAGTACTCATAAGACCGGAGACTACCAAATGTCTTCTGTCAAAACCGACGTCTTCAAGCACGTTAAAAGAAATGGGGTATTCGGTGTCAAAAGGAGCGAAGTAAACCACGTCATTCAATCTTTCTCGCGGGATATAGTCTAAAAGGAGTTCGGCCGTCTTTCCGTGAGGATCAATAAAAGCCATACCTTCGCCATTTTGCAGATCCTGAATGGCCATGTTTTCAAGGAGCGTGGATTTACCCATACCGGTCTTTCCTATGACATAAATATGGCGAGCTCTGTCTTTGGCTTTAATGCCAAATTTGATGCGCTTGCTGCGCGAATCGGTTTCTCCAAAATATGTGACTTTTTCAGGATCCATGTTTCAAAATGAAAAATTAAAGATCAAAAAGTAAAAATATGATTTAAGACAAAAAAAGAATTTATGCTATCAATTCTGTATTCTAAATACTACATTCTATTTATGGGAGAATTTTCAGAAAATGTGTCCGTGCTGACGTGATCGCTATGCAGATGCCTCAACACTTTATGAAGTTCTTTTCTGATCAAGAATGAAAGGATGGCTATAGCCAGTCCGGAAACAATATATACAAAATCCTTAAAACCTTTTGGAAAACCGGTAAATTGAACAAAAACTACCAAGATTCCGAGCGCAAATATTGTTGAAATTTTTACCATATTACAGATAGATTAACATAAAAATAGACAAACGAAAAGCCCGCCAGTTTTGACACTGGCGGGCCGGGTGTAAATCCTTTGGACAGGCACCCTTGATCGTACTTCTAGCTAACGGACAGAGTGGTTCAGGCGACCCCGACGAGCTCCCGACTCTCCTGATTGGAAAGCATGGGCGCCGCGGTTCGGGACATCCGATCGCGCTCGGCTTGGACTTCCTTGGCGTTGAGGGCCATGTAATTGCGGATGAGCACAGCGTACCTCATCGCATCCCCCTTGGTCCTGCCACCCCGAAGATCGGACGGAATGCTTCCGATGTTCGGGATCCTTCCGAAAAGCAGAGCTTGCGCGAGCGGATCCTTCCAGTCCACTGAATCCAGAACTTTGAACGCCATTCGGCCTCCTTTTTAGCTTGTGAATTTGTACTTCCAATTAAAGTATAGCACACTATGAAAGAAAGTCAACAAATCATGTTTTGTGCCGTGGGAGAGACTCGAACTCTCAACTCTTACGAGATACGCTTCTGAAGCGTACGTGTATACCAATTCCACCACCACGGCTTTGTTTTATTATAAACTAGGATTCGGTCACGGCTTAAAATTTTGTCGTTGCGCTCCATCGCGCACAATGTGGTCAGGAATAATTTTTTCGTCCTCGCTCAAAAATTTTCACAACCCTGCCTCACTTGTTTTACTAGCTAGCAAAACATAGTTCCAGCTCGCACATGCATCAAAAAACATGAAATAGTTCATGTTTTTCTATCATGTGCGCGCACTAGGATTTGAACCTAGGACCCCATCAGTATCAGTGATGTGCTCTACCAACTGAGCTATGCGCGCAATGAAGCGAAATATAACAAAAAAATACATGAAATACAAACTAAAAACTGAAAGACCCGATGGTGTGAATTTCACACCATCGGGCCCGTTGAGGAAATCATTTCACAAAAACTTCTGGAAATCCCTGCTGGAGAAGGTCTTG
>CAYPMZ010000083.1:0-2217 GCA_964412245.1 uncultured Candidatus Saccharibacteria bacterium | reverse complement strand
TAGATAACTTTCTTAATTTGTTTCCTTTGTTGAAAATCAAACATTTTTCGTGTATAGTTATTATACAATATTTAAATTCAAAGAAATGCTTTTCAACAAGAAAACAAACAACGCAATAAAAGTCATTTGGACTATCGTAGCCGCGCTTATAATCATAAGCATGATAGTGCTTTATACGCCTTTCTGGAGGTGATTTTAAATTACTCCCCCTTCATCATCTTCAAGAACACATCGTGTTCTATATTTACTTTTCCATGCTCTTTCATTCTCTTTTTTCCTTCCTTCTGTTTTTCACGAAGCTTCATTTTTCTGGTTATATCTCCGCCATATAAATATCCGGTAACATCTTTTTTCATTCCGGAAACTGATCTCGAAGAAATAATTCTTCCCGCCGCTTTTGCTTGGATTTTAAAACTGAACATTTCTCTCGGTATTACATTGTAAAGCTTTTCTACAACTTGCTCCGCTTCTTCATCCATTCTTCTTCTTGCCACAACTCTCGTAAAAGCCGCGACCGGCTCATCCGCCACCAAGACTTCCATCTTTACAACATCTGCGTCTTTCATATCCATCATTTCATAAGAGATTGACGCATAGCCGGAAGTGATACTTTTCAGCTCATTGAAGAAATTTCTCATGAGCTCTCTTAAGGGCATTTCAAGCGTAAGAGAAGTTCTGGTATCGCCAAAACTTTCAGAATCGCCTATCACAGCTTCGTGATCATATAATTTTTTCATTATGGCGCCAATATATTGCCCTGGAGTAATAATCCTCACCCTTACCCATGGTTCCCTTACTTTCTCTATCAAATAATCCTCCGGAAAAAGCGATGGAGAAAAAATCATTTCCTTTTTGCCATTTTTAAAAGCTATCTCATAATTTATGCTTGGAGTGGTTATTATAAGCGCCAAAGAAAATTCTCTTTTTAATCTTTCGGTAATGATTTCTAAATGAAGCATCCCTAAAAATCCGCATCTAAAACCTCTGCCTAAAGTCCCTGAAGTTTCTTCCTCATAAGTAAAAGAAGAATCTGAAAGTCTCAGCTTTCCCAAAGCCAGCTTCAGGTCGTCAAAAGCGTCGGCATTTTCCGGGTAAATAGAAGCCCAGACCACGGGAGACGGGCTAAAATAGCCTTTGAGTGGCTCTCTTTTATCGTTTAAATAGGACACGGTATCTCCGACAGAAGCTACTCCTGCTTCTTTTATGCCTGTCACAATATAGCCGATTTCTCCAGCAGAGAGCGATGCAGTTGCAACTTGACTCGGAGAGAAAATCCCCACTTCGGTGGCAGTAAATGTCTTTCCGGCAATTTTAAAAACAAGGGGCGTATTCTTTTTTGCTTCCCCGTCAAAGACTCTGACGAAAACGGTGACTCCGCTGTGATTTGAATATTGAAAATCAAAAACAAGAGCTCTGAATGATTTTTCATCAATATTACTTTCTTCCCCAAGATCAGACTTCGGCGCAGGCACTCTTTTTATTATTTCATTTAAAAGATCTTCTACTCCCTGGCCTGTCTTCCCCGAGACTTCAAGTATTTCGCTTTGGTCTATCTTCAAAAGTTCGGCAATTTCTTCTTTTACTTCTTTTGTCCTTGCAAGCGGAGAATCAATTTTACTTACAACCGGTATGATTACCAAGTTTTGTTCTCTTGCCATATTCAATGTGGTCAGAGTCTGCGCCTGCACGCCCTGCGTAGAATCCACAAGTAAAATTGAGCCCTCTACAGCTTTTAGCGCGCGAGACACTTCATAAGAAAAATCTATGTGGCCGGGAGTATCAATAAGATTCATTATGTAATTCTCGCCATTTGCATTCCATTTCATTCGGACCGGCTGCATTTTAATGGTGATTCCCCTCTCTCTTTCAAGCTCCATGCTATCAAGTACTTGGGCCATCATTTTGCGCTTTTCTATAGTATGAGTAATTTCAAGCATCCGATCCGCAAGTGTAGATTTGCCGTGATCTATGTGAGCGATAATACTAAAATTCCTTATGTTCATAATTTTCATATTAGCAGAAATATGATATTTTCGCTAAATATAAATTCTTTTAATAAGCGGATTGATTCTCGTCAAAAGTTCGTAGGTTGAGCCATTCAAAATAGTTGAGATATCATCAGCAGAAATTTCCTCATTGGATGATTTTCCAATAAGAACGACTTCATCCCCCACTTTAGTATTTTTAACACTAGAAATATCAACCATAATAATATCC
>CAYPMZ010000082.1:0-2229 GCA_964412245.1 uncultured Candidatus Saccharibacteria bacterium | reverse complement strand
TATTTCCTAAAAAGCTAAAAAGCTACAAGCTACAAGCTAATCAAGGATTCACCCTAGTGGAAATGCTTGTTTCTGTCGCAATCTTTTTGTCTGTGATGATTATTGCCGTCGGATCTTTGATATCAATAATAAATGCCAATAGAAAATCCCAAGGGATTAAAAGCGCCGTAGATAATGTAACTTTTGCTATAGAAAGTATTTCAAGAGATATGAGAAACGGCACAAATTATTATTGTTCTGGATCAACAGATGGTAATTGTTCAAATGGAGGAGCTGAAATCAGCTATTTGCCAAGCGGAAGCACAAACCCGGTATATTATAGGTTTGTGACAAGCGTGGATTTGGCAGTCGGGGAGGGCAATATACAAAAATGTGTTGACAATGGAAACGGATGCTCGTCAAACCCAATAAATTGGCAAAGTATGACTGCGCCAACAGCAAATATAACCAATATGGTTTTTTATGTTCTGGGTATTGGCAATCCGGGAGGAAAAACTGATAGCAGACAGCCAAGAATAATAATCACGGCTCAAGGAACTGTCACAGACAAAGATGGAACTCAGACAGAATTTAATTTACAAACGACCGCTTCAGAGAGGGCAAGACTGTAATAATATTTATATTCTAATGTTTATAAATTACAAGAAACAAAAAGGGTTCACTTTAGTAGAAACATTGATAGCAATCTCTATATTGATGATTGCAATCGCAAGTCCTATAAATCTAGCCCAAAAGGCTTTGTCCTCGGCTGTCCTATCAAGAGACCAAATGACCGCTTCTTTTTTGGCGCAAGACGGTCTTGAGGCGGTGAAGAATCTTAGAGATCAAATAGCAATAAGGAAAAATGGAAATACCGATTGGCTTCTGCCTTTTCGCAACAAGTGCATATGCACTTCGGATACATGCAATTTAGACAACTCGTCCACAGCTTTATATTGCAATATTGATACAACACTGGACGATTTGGGCGCCAGCAATTCTATAATAGCCTCAACTGATAATAACCATTCAATCAATCCTCTAAAAATTGAAAAGGACAACAATGGAGTATTCAGCAAATATGATCTATTGGGTTCAGGTTCGTCGGCATCAAAATTTGCGAGACTTATAAACATAATGCAGACAGACGATCCAAATGAGGCGATAGTCCAAGTCAGAGTATGCTGGCCATATCCTTCGTGCGAACAAAAAATAGATATAAAAGATTTTATATATAATTATGCACCAAATTTATTATGATGAAATCTGATAAAAAAATAAATAATAAATCGGGGTTTGCCATGCTTTTTGCCGTTCTTGCTTCAAGCCTGCTTATGGCAATCGGCATTTCTATGTTTAATATTTCTATAAAGGAGATACAGATTGCCACTTCAGAAAGAGATTCACAAATCGCTTATTATGCGGCAGACAGTGCTAGAGAATGTGCAATATATTCTGATATAGTCAAAGAACCCCTCGTGACTTGCGATCCATCAGATGTTTCATCTTGTTTACCTACAGTCAAGACGATAATTACGTGTAATGGTACTAGCACGCCTTTAACATTTGTACGTTCTGCGGCTGGATCCGGTTTTGCTTATAATCTAGTTTCGCCAACAATATTTTTTAGATATTCTACAACTACTGATATAACTGAACCGGAAGGCGGAGCCTCGGTCATAAGAAAAATATTTTCAGCCGGTGGTGAAATTGTAAACAAAATAGACTCTTATGGTCATAATACGGGAATAGTCGGAAGAAGAGTTGAAAGGAGCATCAGCACCCAGTATTAATTTACCAGTATGAAAAATGTTCCGAGCAAAATCTTAGAGCGATACAAAAAACTTGTAAAAGTTGTAGACAGAAACAGGTATCTTTACCATGTCTTGGATAAACCGGAAATAACAGATGAATCATACGATTCTCTGATGGAGGAGCTTCGTGAAATTGAAGAAAAATATCCAAGTCTAAGAACACCGCTTTCTCCCACACAAAGGATAGGCGGAGAACCTCTTAAAGAGTTCAAGAAAGTTAAGCATGAAGTCAAACAATGGTCGCTTGATGATTGTTTCAGTTTTGACGGCCTTAAGAAATGGGATGAAAAAGTCAGAAGAATGATTGATAAAATACCTTCTCTGAAAAAAGAGAAAATTGAATATGAGTGTGAATTGAAAATTGATGGATTGAAAATAGTCCTTACATATAAAGATGGAAAATTTGCGCAGGGCGCAACAAGGGGAGACGGGGAAA
>CAYPMZ010000081.1:0-2243 GCA_964412245.1 uncultured Candidatus Saccharibacteria bacterium | reverse complement strand
CCCTTTCATCGGCACCGTGATTATCCTCAAGCCGTTTTTCAAAACTTTTTTAGTATATTGCATTGATTAAAATATAACACAAAAAACTCCTACTTGGACACCGGGTGTCCAAGTAGGAGTTTACTCTAAATATAACCCGATATCTTCTTTCGATTTTTCTTTTCTGGATATAATATCTGTGAGTGAATTCTCGGCGAATTTTATGTATTCCTTCCCATCTTTGAATCTATCTAAAATAATCTCTTTTTGACAAAATGTTGTCTTCTTTTCTCCTTTATACTCTCCCCAACTTGAATATAGATGTAACTTGGACACCGGGTGTCCAAGTTGATGAACTCTTTGATTAAGATTCACGTAAGCGCTGAGATGCAGCAAATAATTATCGGAATCAATGTGTTTTATTTTATATTGGCCCTGAAAAAGAGAGCCACTTCTTTTGTGTCTATTATTAAAATACTTTGTATAACCATTGCCCAAACGTTGCATAAATTTTTCTATACCCTTTTTAGATATTTGCTTCAAAATAAAATGGTAATGATTCCCAACCAAGGAAAATGCTATAAATTCCACAAGTCTTGAATTTTGCTTGTTATGTTTTTCTTTTACAAATGAGTTCTCATAGATGCTTCTGATAGGTTCAATCACATTAAACTCCAACATACTCTGAAAAAATCTGTCTGCATCTTTTTGGTCGGAAAAAATAGTTCTTTTATCTGTGCCACGATTATAAATATGATAAAATTCTCCATCTGCGATTTTTACTTTTCTCATACCTTATATTCTACCACTTGGACACCCGGTGTCCAAGTGGGATTTGCTTAATGTTTAAACGAAAAGGCCCCAAGTTTGCCGAAGCAAACCTGGGGCCCGTGAAGAACTAAGTCCAAAGGATCAAAGGGCGAGAGCCCAGTGACCAAGAACCGAGTTCTGATTACTTGCGAGAGAACGCGAACCCGTCCCCACGACTCCACCCGTTGTCGGGGTAGTCGTAGCACGCACGGAGCCATGACCCGCTATCATACCCGCTCGTACCAAGCAGGTCCGGATAGCCGTCAGAATCCTTGATGGGTTCGTGCATCGTCACGATCCAGTAGAGACCCATTGCCTCGATTTCCTTGTCCGTGAACATGTCGCGGATCAGACAGGCAACTTCGGCATTCAGCTTTCCAAGCTTGCGCTTGTCAGCTTCTTGCCGGATGTTTGCCGTCGTCCGATCATTGTCCGAGAAGAGACTTCCCTTCAGAACCGCCACTTGGTGGACAGTTCCCTTCTTGCTCGGTTTGAAGTCCCTGGACAAGAGAAGGTACTTGGCGTAGTCACCGATCTTGATTCCCTTGGACTCGAAGCGCTTGATCCACTCCTTGCCCGTCATTCCGTTTGAGGTGGCGGGGAAACAGATCGCTCCGTCTTCCTCGCGCCAGAGACGAACGGGTGCGGAGATGGTGAGTTCGCCGCGGAGGAAACTTTTCGCCGCTTCCTCGCCTCCGATCTTGTTGATGACAGCTTCAAACCAGTCGTGAGACAAATGACCGTACTTGGACATTGCATTCTCCTTTCTCCGACTTTTAGTCGGTGCTTTATCCCTGATAGAGATAAAGGGTTGCAAGCATGTTAAGGTTCACTCCATTGAGAATGGTAGCATATTTGAATCTATTTGTCAATAAGATTATACGGCTTAAAATAAAGAGAAAAGCCCCGCCGAAAGCGGGGCTTTTCTAAAATACCTTTTTGAAATAATCGGAAAGTTTTTCTATTTTTATCCTTTCCTGCTCTCCGTTGTCTCTGTAGCGGACGGTAACAGTATTGTCTTTTTCCAGCGTATCAAAGTCCACCGTCACACAGCATGGCGTGCCTATTTCATCCTGCCTCCTGTATCTTTTGCCGATGTTTCCATTGTCATCAAACATTACATCGCCAAATTCCTTTTTTAAATTGCTATAGACTTCCCTGGCCCGCTTTACAAGCTCCGGTTTGTTTTTCAAAAGCGGAAAGACGGCTATTTTCACTGGAGCAAGGTTGTGCGCAAATTTCAAATAAATTCTTTTCTCGCCCCCTAGATCGTCTTCGGTATAAGCATCGCATAAAACGGCAAGAGCGGTCCTATCCAATCCGAAAGACGGCTCAATGCAATGAGGAGTAAATTTTTCTTTCGTATCCTCATCCATATAAATCAAATCCACTCCGCTCTCTTTGGAGTGCCTGCTCAAATCATAATCAGTCCTGTAAGCAAGACCGTAAAGCTC
>CAYPMZ010000080.1:0-2397 GCA_964412245.1 uncultured Candidatus Saccharibacteria bacterium | reverse complement strand
TCCATTCCATCGGACGAAATGAAAGGAAAAATTATCGGCAAGGAAGGTAAAAATATCAAAGCTTTTGAAAGAGTTACGGGGGTTGAAGTTATTGTGGACGATACTCCCGGCATCATTACCATTTCATCTTTTGATCCTATCAGAAGGCAAATAGCGAGGGTTGCCCTTGAAAATTTGCTTTTGGACGGCAGAATTCAGCCGGCAAAAATTGAAAAAGTTGTTGAAAAAGCTCAAGCTGATATAAACAAAATCATTAAAGAAAAAGGAGAACAGGCAGTTTATGAATGCGGAATCGTAAATCTTGATCCGAGAGTCATAGCAATACTTGGCAGACTTCATTTCAGGACAAGCTATGGGCAAAGTGTTCTTCAGCATTCAATAGAAATGTCTCATGTTGCGAGGATGATTGCCGAAGAAGTCGGCGCAAATGTGCAAGTGGCAAAAACAGCCGCGCTTGTGCATGATATCGGAAAAGCATTGACTCATGAAGTTGCCGGAACGCATGTGGAAATAGGCAGGAGGATACTTCAAAAGTTTGGTGTAAGTGAAGAGATTATAAAAGCGATGCAGGCTCACCATGATGAGTATCCTTATGAAACTCTGGAGTCAGTAATCGTAAAAATTGCCGATAATATTTCAGGAGGAAGGCCTGGAGCAAGGAGCGATAGCGTTGAAAATTACATAAAAAGACTAAGCGATCTTGAAGCCATCACAAATTCATTCCCTGGCGTTGAAAAATCATACGCTTTGCAAGCTGGCAGGGAAATCAGGGTATTTGTTACACCGGAAAAAGTTTCAGACATTGAAGCGGCAAAAATCGCCAGAGATGTGGCTGACAGGATAGAAGCTGAATTGAAATATCCGGGAGAGATAAAGGTTATGGTAATCAGAGAAACAAGGGTAATTGAATATGCGAGATAGCCATCTTGCGTTTTAGACAAGCAGTATTATAATAGAAAACGTCAATAAAATTTATTTGTTTCAGTGGGTCGAAGTTATCAGTCAAATTAAATATTTCATATGAATAAAGCATCTATAATAGAAGAGGTACAAAAACTTTTAGGCGGAACAAGAGTTCAGGCCGAGCAGATTGTTGATA
This sequence comes from uncultured Candidatus Saccharibacteria bacterium, assembly GCA_964412245.1. Classification (GTDB taxonomy): domain Bacteria; phylum Patescibacteriota; class Minisyncoccia; order Phycocordibacterales; family GWA1-40-21; genus Bog-1340. The sequence goes on along the minus strand of CAYPMZ010000080.1, from coordinate 1,298 downwards.
AGGTTTTTGATTCAATAGTCGCCAGCTTAAAAAAGGGCGATGAAGTCTCAATTGCAGGCATTGGCATTTTTTCAGTAAAGACAAGAGCAGCAAGACAAGCGCGAAATCCAAGAACTGGAGAATCTATCTCGGTTCCTTCAATGAAAGTTCCGAAGTTTAGAGCGGCTAAAGCCCTTAAGGAGGCAGTGAGATAATAAAAATATTCAATCAAAAAATCGCTGAAAGGCGATTTTTTGATTGGAGGAAAAGAAATACCCGTGATTTTCCTTATAATCACGGGTATTTACCGGCTTTTTGGTTTTATTCTACTTCCATCCGGATCTTTCCTTCGAGAACTTGCTTGAGCAGAAACTTACGGGATGTCGCTTCGTTGTATGTTTCGAGCGCCTTCTGAAACGCCTGTTCGGCTCGCTGAAGCTCAACGGCCGCCCAACGAACTTTATCTGCTGCTGCAGATTCCTGTTCGAGGAATTTCACCCCATTGAGATCGAGCTCCTCCAACGCCTTTTTCTGCTCTTCTTTCGATGTTTCCATGGAACCCTCCTTTTCTTAGCTTGTAGCAAATCGAATGATGAACCAATCCGAGTTAAGTTTAAATGAAAAAATTTAAAAAGCAATGTTTTATGAAGATGTGAATCGGTCACAACTCAAAATTTTGTCGTCACAAAATTTCGGTCGCGACCCTGCCTCATAATTTTTCCTGCTGAAAAAATTGTACTCCGGCTTCCGATCCACCCTCGAAAGCAATAACATTGTTTTCCTGCCCGCACAATTAAAAAATCCCTTCTTTTCAGAGGGATTTTTTAATTGTGCGGGCAGGGTGAATCGGACACCCGACCACAGTTTGGAAAACTGTTGTTTTACCACTAAACTATGCCCGCAATAAATTTATAGTATCAAAAAACAGCTCAAAAGCAATTTATATTTCAATGGAAATAAAATATAAATTAAAGGCCTATATCCAAAGCAAAAGCTCCGGCTCCCAAAAATATCAGAGAAAGGGATATTGCAAACATCAGTATGTAAAAAGGCAAATTCCTATTTTCCAGGCTTTCCTCCCTGTATTCAAGGATCATCTCACAGAAAAATGCCACAGAAAAAACTATCGCCACTGTTTGGGTATAGCTTCCTAAAATAAGCATAAGTCCCCCGATTATTTCCACTCCCGCAACAAATTTTACAAAATATTGAGCTGGACGAAAATGTATTGTTTCAAAAAGTTTTTTCCACTCACCGTTTTCTTTTCCAAGTTTTAAATAACCAAGGTCTATTGCTATAAAACCCAAAACTATTCTAAG
>CAYPMZ010000079.1:0-2501 GCA_964412245.1 uncultured Candidatus Saccharibacteria bacterium | reverse complement strand
GCCTGACAACAAAATATTTGTTTTCTCTATTTGTTCTTTTCTTAATTTCATCAATAGAACCGATAAATTCTTTTTCTTTGCAGTCTTCAGAATGACATCTCCATAACGGCATTGGCGTTCCCCAGAACCTTGATCTGGATACTGCCCAATCTGGAGCAGTTTCTAATATATTGCCAAATCTGCCGGAACCGATTTCTTTTGGAATCCAGCTGATATTTTTGTTTGCTTTTATCAACTTATCTTTTAATTTACTTACTTCAACAAACCAAGAACTCATCGCGTAATTTAAAAGTGGAGTATCGCAGCGATAACAATGAGGATACGAGTGGATAAATTTTTCTTTGGCAAAAAGCAATCCCTTTCCAGACAAGAACTTTATTATTTCAATATCGGCTTCCTGGGGATTTTCTATCGGCTTAACTTTTTTGCCGGCAAAATCTTTCACTTCTTTCTTAAATCTTCCGTCATGACCTACGTGTTGAATAAATGGCAATTTATTTTTCATTCCAAGATTAAGGTCGTCTTCACCAAATGCAGGAGCTATATGAACAATTCCGGTACCGTCTTCGGTGGTCACGAAATCTGCGCCGTAAACCTTAAAGCCGTTCTCCCTGTGCTTTAATTCACTGTTATCATAATAATCAAAAAGCGGCTTATAAGATTTGCCTATTAATTGGGAGCCTTTAAAAGTTCCTAGAAAATCATAATCTGCTCCTATAATTACTTTCGAAAGTAGATTGTGTGCAAAAATAAATGTACCTTGATTTACTCCCTCATTTACATAAACTTTTACATATTCAACTTCTGGATTTACAGCCAAGGCAACATTTCCGGGTAAAGTCCATGGAGTTGTCGTCCAAGCAAGAAAAAACGTACCCGGTTCATCTGTGAGTTCAAATTTTCCTATAACAGAAAGATCCGTAATATCTTTATAACCCTGACTGACTTCAAAATTTGAAAGTGTGGTTCCGCAATGCGGACAAAGATGTATTGATTTGAAACCTTCATAGACCAAATCTTTTTTGTGAAGCTCCTTGAAAACCCACCAGACACTTTCCATAAATGTAGGATTCAGCGTTCTATAGTCATCTTCCATATCCACAAAACGTCCCATTCTAGGTATTATTTTTTTCCAATCATCCACATAAGTGAAGACTTTTGTTCTCGCAATATCGTTGAATTTTTCAATACCAAAATCTTCAATATCTTTTCTGGATTTTAATCCAATTTCTTTTTCAACGATATTTTCAACGGGCAATCCGTGAGTATCCCAACCCCACCTGCGAGGAACATGATAACCTCTCATGGTTTTATATCGTCCCACATAATCTTTCATACTGCCGGCAAGAACATGTCCATAGTGAGGCAAACCGCTAGCAAATGGTGGACCGTCATAAAAGATAAATTCGCCTTTCGGAGATTTTTTCTCCAGAGTCTTTTTAAAAATTTCTTTTTCCTGCCAAAACTTTAGTATTTCTTCTTCTCTCTCGGCAGTTTTGCTTTTTACTGTAGGATTTTTAGGTTGTTCTTTATCGGTTTTATTCATAAATAGATGAATTTTTATTGTATCAGTCCCGTTAGAGATAGGAAATCATTGATTTCCGAACCGATAACTGGGCTATAATTTATTTTAACAGGTTTATCTCATTTGTCATTTGGCTCCAATCTATAACTGACAGATCTCTAACGGGATCAGTTTTTCAAGAAAATAAAATTACATTCTCTCTAGCGCTTGTATTCCCAGTAGATTTAAGCCATTTTTCATGACTATAGAAAAAGCTTCGGTCAAAACGACTTTGAATGGAGAGTTTCTGTCTTTTTTGTCCACAATTTTCCCTTTTGCATAAAAACTGTTAAATGAAGAGGAAAGTTCTATCAGATATGAGGCAATATAATGAGGAGAATATTCATGACCCGCCCTTTCTACAACTTCCGGGAATCTATAAATTATTTTTTCAAGTTCTGTCATTTCAGACGAATTCAAATTTATAATTTTTGCTTTGACTCCTTCTTCTTTAGCTTTTCTAAGGATTGATCTTGCTCGAGCATATGAATATTGAAGATACGGCCCAGAATCGCCTTCAAATGAGAGCGACTTTTCAAAGTCAAAAATAATGTCCTTGCCTGTGACTTGCTTAAGAATAGAGTATTTCAAAGCGCCCACGGCTATTTTCTCTGCAATTCCTTTTTTATCTTTTTCGGAGACTTCTCCATCAGTCATTTTTTCAAGCACTTTATTTTCTATGTCATTTAGTAAAGACATAGCTGTTATCACATCTCCCGTTCTTGAAGACATCTTACCTGAAGGTAAGCGAAGCATTCCGTGAGAAACGTGGTTGGTCTTTGCTGCAAGATCAGGGAAAATCAAACTCATGGCTTTTAGCATTACTTTGAAGTAATCGTTTTGTTCGTTTGCTGTAATAACTATTGATTTGTCATATTTATAATAATTAAATTTTAATTTTGATAAATACAAATCTTTTGCTTCATAAGTAGGCAGT
>CAYPMZ010000078.1:0-2547 GCA_964412245.1 uncultured Candidatus Saccharibacteria bacterium | reverse complement strand
TTAAATTTTTAAGATTTAGTTGATAAATATTGGAACTAAGTCTAGTATATCCATAGTTAAGTTGGAGGGTTCGCATAGTGGTCTAGTGCGCCACCCTGGAAAGGTGGTATGTCCGAAAGGGCATCGAGAGTTCGAATCTCTCACCCTCCGCCAAAATAATGAAATCCAATTATCCTCTTAAAAAATTAACGACAATAAAAATCGGCGGGCCAGCCAAATATTTTGTAGAGGCAAAGAATGAAAAGGAATTAATTAATACGATAAATTGGGCAAAGAAGTCAAAAGTTAAATGGTATGTAATAGGTGAGGGCTCAAACTTGATTCCTAGTGATAAAGGATTTAATGGTTTGATAATAAAGAATAAAATAAACAATCTGGCGGTAAATCAAAGAGAAATCTTAGTCGGTAGCGGATATAACCTCTTAAAACTTATAAATAAATTAAACAAGCTCGGACTGTCTGGGATGGAGAAAATGGCAGGTATTCCTGGGACAGTCGGTGGCGCCATATACGGCTCTGCCGGCGCTTATGGGCAGGAGATGAAGGATAGCGTGAATTCAGTGAAAGTCTTTAACGGCACAAATACTTTTTGGAAAAGTAAGAAAAAATGCAATTTCGGATATCGTAACAGTATTTTTAAGATGAAGAAGAATTGGATTATAACTGCTGTAAAATTAAAATTGGATAAGGCGAAGTCCGAAGACCTCATAAAGATATCTAAAGAAATAATTAAAATAAGAGGAAAGAAATATCCGCCTGAGCTTTTATGCCCCGGAAGCTTCTTTAAAAACATAGTGATTAAAAATCTAAAGCCGGTAACTTTAAGAAAGAAGTTCTTGTCAAAAATTCTCAAAGAAAAAGTAAATCATGGAAAAGTATCCGCTGGGTATCTTCTTGAATCAATCGGCGCAAAATCAATGAAAATTGGGGGGATCAAGGTGGCAGATTATCACGGAAATCTTATTTATAATTCCAGGCACGGCAGATCAAGTGATATCATTAAACTGTCCAACATTTTGAAAAATAAAGTTAAACAAAAATTTGGTATAAATCTGGAGGAAGAAGTTCAATACTTATAATAAGATGAGCAAAAAACTTTTTATATTAGCAATTTTAGTCATAATACTTACGTCTCTTAATTATGCAACTTCCTGCGGAATATATGATAAAAAAGAGATTATTATCGCAGAGAATAAAATCAAAGTTGATGTTGCTGATAATGATTGCAAAAGAGAACTCGGTCTTTCTGGCAGGGAAAATCTTGCAAATGATAAAGGAATGCTTTTTGTTTTTGAAAAAGTCGGAAATTATGGTTTCTGGATGAAAGATATGAAATTCTCCATTGATATTTTGTGGCTGAACGATAGTTTTAAAGTAGTAGGGATAGAAAAAAATGTTGCCATAAGCACATTTCCTGAAATTTTTGGGCAAAACTATTTTGCTAAATATGTTTTAGAATTGCCGGCTGGATTTTCTATCAAAAACAATATCAAAATAGGGGACAAGATTATTTTTTGATAAACAGTAAGCCCCCGATCCATTTCTGAATCAGGGGCCATAATCTCTGCCTCATCGGCGTTTTCCTCCTCTCTCTTCTGAAGAACGACTCACCACTTGCGATTTCCCCCGCAGTAAGGGTCCGCACCTTTCCCCGGCGACAGGGTAACATCTACGTCATGTTTGTTCCTCCTCTTTGTTCACGACCGAACATGTGCTGTCAGCTGTACAGTCGGTAAAGCGGCCTGACAGGTCTGGGTGTCGAAATCCACTTCAGGTACAAATACAGTCCCGTGTGGAAAGACCCCAGAACACAGAGCGCGCAGAAGCAGACGATGTCGATGGTTCCGAACTGGAAGTAGAATCTCGGACAGGTGAGGAGGATCCACGCAGTGATCGCAATCGTTGACCACTTGTGGAACTCCCACATCTTGTTCCAGCCCCACCGCGCTCCGCAGATTTGCAGACACGAGTAGAGCACTGTGAACGCGAGAAAGACTCCTGACTGAACGTAATTCATGCTTTTGTCTCCTTCAAACCTGATTTCAATCCACTAACATTATAGCAGACTATATTTAAAAGTCAAGCATAAAATTATGGCTTAAAATAACGATTTTCTGGGCGAGAGAAGAGTCTTGAAACTTACAGTTTCTGTACACCTTTTCTGTTTTTACGTTCGTGATTACACTCCATAAAAACTATCAAAGGTTTGCAAGTCCTCACGCAAGCAAAGACTTTTGCTTGCTTCTCGTCCAACAAAAAATCGGCACAAAGCCGATTTTATTGTGGGCGAGAGAGGACTTGCACCTCCATGCCTTGCGGCACTAGCTCCTAAGGCTAGCGTGTCTTCTATTTCACCACTCGCCCAATTTTTTCTGCATAATAATTTGTCAGATTATTTACAGTGTGCGTCCAGTTGGGATCGAACCAACGACCTTATCCTTAAGAGGGATCTGCTCTACCAACTGAGCTATGGACGCAATATTTATTTAATTTTGTGCCCGGGGTGAGACTCGAACTCACATGCTTTTTAAAGCAAAGGATTTTAAG
>CAYPMZ010000077.1:0-2563 GCA_964412245.1 uncultured Candidatus Saccharibacteria bacterium | reverse complement strand
TTGTCCGAATAAACTCTTTTTGTAATTTCATCGGCAAAATCTATTCCGCCGAGCTTATCCAAGTCTATCGATGAAATAAATTTTAATTCCGACCTTGGATTGTCGTTTATTTCTTTTTCAATGCTTTTCATCTCTTCCCCACTGCCAACAATAACTGCTGGAGTTTTGGCCTTCAAGCCAAAAAGCGGATGGCTGTAAATTCTCCAAAGGTATATCAAAATTAGTGTCAGAACCAAATCAATAAACAAGAGTGTTTTCGGCGTAATTATAAAATAAGGGATAAGATAGAAAAAAGCTATTGCTACAGCGCTATTAACAAGCTGGGCATTAAATATGGCGCTTGATATTTTGTTTTTAAGTATCGTCGTATATTTGTCATAAAGTCCGGCGATAAAAAATACCAGAGTCCATGCCAAAAATATTATGGCAAATGGCACTATGTGAAGTTTGTATGTCTCAAACTTCGGAAGCTGGCCGTCTCTTATAAAAAAGGAAATCCATAGAGAAAAAGCAAAAATGGCCAAATCGCCAATGAACAGAAGGAAGGGCTCTCTCTTATTAAAGATAACCATCCCAATTAAAAATTATAACTATTAAAATCTGCTAACTTTTCTGCGTCCATTTTCTCCATATTTTTAGGTCTTTTTTAGATATTATTGGATTTTTAACGGGACAAGTATTATCTGGCGATTATACACTTATTCTGGTAAAATTCAATTTCATATGCTCGGCAAAAAAACCAAAATTTTCATATGCATTACCAAGTCTAACTGGGGTGGAGCCCAGAAGTATGTATATGACGTTGCCACAAATCTGCCAAAAGATAAGTTTGATATTTCCGTGCTTCTTGGAGGCCTGCCCGGCCAGGGAAATAGCGAGCTGAAAAATCAACTTGATTCTGCTGGTATTAAAACAGTAGTGCTGAAAAATTCCCAGAGAGATATTGATGCAGGAAAAGAATTTAGTCTTTTATTTGAACTTATAAAAATCTTTAGAAGAGAAAGACCTGACGTGGTTCATTTAAACAGCTCAAAGATGGGGCTTGTGGGCGCTTTTGCCGGAAGAATCGCCGGTGTCAAAAAAATAGTTTTTACCGGACACGGCTGGGCATTCAATGAAGATAGGAATTTATTATCAAAGATATTTTTCAGAATTTTTCACATACTTACTATACTTTTATCTCACAAAACAATAGCTGTATCAGAAATAACTAAAAAGCAGATCAGCTGGCCGTTTAATAGAAAAATAATCGTCATTAGAAATGGCTTGAGAGAAATAAACTTTAAAGATAAAAAGACCGCTCAAGAAAGTTTAGCTGTTAAAACATCTGGGAATCCTGTCTGGATTGGCACCATATCCGAGCTTCATAAAAATAAAGGTTTGAAATATGCTATTGAAGCCGTATCAAAGATGAAAAATGTCATCTTTGTAATTATAGGCGAAGGAGAAGAAAGAGAGAAACTTGAGAAACTAATAAGCAAATTGGGAGCAAAGAATAAGGTCTTTTTAGCCGGAAGAGTAGAATCGGCATCAACATATCTCAAAGCTTTTGATATATTCACGCTCACTTCTATTACAGAAGCTCTTCCTTATGTCTTGCTTGAAGCGGGGTTCGCTTCTCTGTCTGTAATCGCAAGCAATGTCGGCGGAATACCGGAAATAATAAAAAATAATGAGACTGGAATTCTTGTCAGGCCAAAGGATTCAGAAGAGATAAAAAATCATATAGAGTATCTTATTAAAAATCCTGAAAAAGCAAGGATTTTGGGGCAAAGTCTAAAGGAAAAAATCGGGAGAGAATTCAAATTAAAAGATATGATAGAGAAAACCGTGGATACTATCAAGGTATGATACAATAGTTTAAAATATGGCTGTTGAATTTAATCAGGAAAAAGAGTTTGATCAATTATATGAGGTCAGCAATAATTCTAGATCTGGACTTACAAATTGGATTATAAGAATTGGTCTTGTAAAAGATGAAAGCGGAGCAAAGACCATCATGATAATAATAGCAGTAATATGCTTTGCTTTAATGATATATTTTTTAACACATTAAATAATATGAAAAAAAGAGAGGGGTTTACACTCATAGAATTGATAGTGGTTGTGGCGATAATAGGATTGCTAATCTCTATAGTTATATCGTCATTGGGGGCAGCAAAACAAAAAGGAAGCGACACGGCAAAAATACGGGTCCTTCAGGAAGTTCGATCCGCATTGCAATTATATTTCTCTGACAACGGATCATATCCACCTGTGGATCAAACTACTCTGGCGCTTTATTTGGTAAACGGCACAAAAAAATATATAGCTTCAATTGAACCTAATTTAAAATATCAGGCTATTAATATTGACAACAGTATTTGCTCATCAAATTGCCAATCTTATCACTTGGGCATAGCGCTCGGGAGATCAGACGATAAAGTATTGAGTTCGGATAAAGATATAAATGCCGGATTCGCCGGATTATCTTCTGATTGCGGTTTAACTGCGGGAACAATTGACTATTGCTATGATGTGACCCCATAAGTGAAAAATGGCCGGCGCCTTTTTGGCGCCGGCC
>CAYPMZ010000076.1:0-2576 GCA_964412245.1 uncultured Candidatus Saccharibacteria bacterium | reverse complement strand
AACCCTTGATAAGAAATCTCCGAAAGGCGAATTTGTTTTTTATGATGGTCCGCCATTTGCCACCGGCCTTCCGCATTTTGGCAACATTCTTGCCGGCACATTAAAAGACTATGTAGGCAGATATAAAACAATGAGGGGATATCATGTCCCTCGCAGGTGGGGATGGGACTGCCACGGCCTGCCGATTGAAAATATAGTTGAAAAAGAAATCGGGCTTAAATCAAAAAAAGACATTGAAGATTTCGGATTGGAGAAATTCAACGATATAGCAAGGACAAAGATCTTCACTTATGTGGATGATTGGAAAAAAATAATTCCGAGAATGGGACGCTTTGTGGATATGGAAAACGATTACAGGACAATGACTCCGACCTTTATGGAGAGCGTCTGGTGGGTTTTTAAAGAACTTCATAAAAAAGGTTTGGTCTATGAGGGGTTTAAATCAATGCATCTTTGTCCGCATTGCGGAACAACACTCTCAAACTTTGAAGTCAGCCAAGGATACAAAGACATTACAGATATTTCAGTTACCGCCAAATTTGAATTGAAAGATGAGCCGGGCACATATTTTTTGGCCTGGACGACAACCCCTTGGACTTTGCCTGGAAATGTGGCTTTGGCTATAAATCCAGATATTGATTATGTAAAGATAAAGCATGGCAATGATAAATTTATTCTTGCCGAATCCAGAATTGGAACCATAAAAGATAAATATGAAATATTGGAAAAAATAAAAGGCAAAAAGCTTATCGGCAAATCTTATAAACCGCTTTTTGATTATTATGACAATGCCGAATTAAAAAACAGGGAGAACGGCTTTAAAGTTTATGGTGCAAGCTTTGTCACGACGGAAGACGGCACGGGAATCGTTCATATTGCTCCGGCTTTTGGAGAAGACGATATGAATTTGGGAAAAGAATTTTCATTGCCATTTATCCAGCATGTAGCTCCAGACGGGACTTTTAAAAAAGAAGTCAAGGATTTTTCGGGCAAAAAGGTAAAGCCGAAAGAAAACAATCAAGAAGCTGATATTGAAATAATAAAATACTTGGCCGGCAAAGGAACGATTTTTGCCAAAGAGAAATTCGTGCATTCCTATCCGCACTGCTACAGATGTGATACTCCTCTTTTGAATTATGCTACAAGCTCCTGGTTTGTTGAGGTCACGAAAATTAAAGACAAGCTTGTAAAGGCCAATAAAAAAATAAAATGGGTGCCAAAAGAAGTTGGAGAGGGAAGATTCGGGAAATGGCTTGAAGGGGCGAGAGATTGGGCGATTTCAAGATCCAGATTCTGGGGTTCTCCTCTGCCTGTCTGGAAATGCCACAATGAAGGATGTCACGAAAAAGAATTTATCAGCTCCATTGATGAAATTAAGAAAAGAACAAATAGAGAAAACAAATATTTTGTTGTCAGGCACGGCGAGGCAGACAGCAATGTCAAACAGATACTCAGCTCAAATCCAAAAACTGTAAACCATCTTACGGAGAAAGGCAGAAAAGAGGCGGTTCTTGCAGCAAAGAATCTTAATAAAGGCAAAAAGATTGATGTCATATACGCTTCGCTGTTTATGAGAACGAAAGAAACAGCGGAAATAATCGCCGGAGAAATAGGTTATTCAAAAGACAAGATTGTTTATGATGAACGGCTTCATGAAATTTTTGTGGGAGATCTTGATGGCAAGCCGGACGCAGAGTATCAGGCATTTTTTGAATCAAAAGAAGCCAAATTCACCAAAACCCCAAAAAACGGGGAGAATTACACCGTCGTGAAAAACAGAATGACGGATTTCCTCTATGATGCGGACTCCAAAAATGAAAAGAAAAATATCTTAATTGTTTCCCATAATACCCCGATATTTCTCATGTTTGCGGGGGCTTTCGGTTTTAACCAAAAACAGGCGATGGCAATGAGAAAGCCAGGGACGCCTTTTATAGAAAATTCTGAGATAAAAGAGCTTGTTTTTGCGCAGATACCTCACAATAGAAATTATGAGCTGGATCTTCACAGGCCTTTTATAGATGAAATAACTTTGCGCTGCAAATGCGGCGGCACTATGCATCGCATACCCGAAGTTTTTGACTGCTGGTTTGAATCCGGCTCAATGCCTTATGGCGAAATGCATTATCCATTTGAAAATTTAGATAAATTTAACCCTTCCAAGGAAAAGAGATTCCCCGCTGATTTTATTGCCGAAGGTTTGGACCAAACTAGGGGCTGGTTCTATACAATGCTTATATTATCGGTCGCTTTATTTGGCGAATCTTCCTACAAAAATGTAATAGTGAACGGAATGATTCTTGCCGAAGACGGGAAAAAAATGTCCAAGCATTTGAAAAATTATTCCGACCCAATGGACGTAGTTTCCAAATATAGCGCTGATGCAATGAGATATTTTCTACTTTCTTCTCCCGTAATGAGAGCGGAAGATTTAAAATTTTCGGATAAAAATGTTGATGAAGTCTTGAAGAAAATTATTATGCGACTGGAAAATGTTTATTCATTTTTTGAAATGTACGGCGGTTTTGACGCTAAGCTTAAGAAATCAAATTCAAAAAATATATTGGATCAATGGA
>CAYPMZ010000075.1:0-2616 GCA_964412245.1 uncultured Candidatus Saccharibacteria bacterium | reverse complement strand
AGAATATGCATAGGATGGCGGAAGCCAATAAAGCCTTTGCCCGCTTTGCTTGGTAGTTTTTACTTTAATTTTTGCGACCTGCTTCGTTGCCGGCAGAATTTTTTCCCGCAATGTACTGACGTACATTTTAGTCAAAAATTCTGCCGGCAACTCGCATCTCATCAAAAAGAAAAAGTAAAAATTATTCGCAGCCATTCGTATCATTCGCATAATTCGTATATTCGCATATTAAATTCATGAAAAGAGATTATCCATTAGAAAAAGTAAGAAATTTTGGGATCATTGCCCATATTGATGCCGGAAAGACCACGACTTCCGAAAGAGTTTTGTATTACACCGGTTCCCAGCACAAAATCGGCGAAGTTCATGAAGGAGAAACAACCACAGATTGGATGGAACAAGAAAGAGAAAGAGGAATTACCATTACCTCCGCTGCCATTACTTGTTTTTGGAATCCTTCTTATATGCCAAAAGCTGACTCAAGCAAAAAAGTCAGATTTAATATTATTGATACTCCGGGCCACATAGATTTTACCGCCGAAGTAAAAAGATCTCTTCGCGTGCTTGATGGAGCCGTCGTAGTTTTTGACGGAGTAGCCGGAGTAGAACCGCAGTCAGAAACAAATTGGAGGTATGCCGACGAAGGAAAAGTCCCTAGAATTTGTTTTATAAATAAATTGGACAGAACCGGAGGAAGCTTTGAAAGATCATACCAATCAATTTTGGAAAGACTTACAAAAAACGCCGTCCGAATGCAAATCCCTATCGGAAGCGAATCGGATTTCAAAGGTCTTGTGGATCTTTTGAAAATGAAAGCATATTATTTTGACGGAGAAATGGGAGAGATAATAAGAGAAGAAGAAATTCCCGCAGAGTTGCTTGAAGAAGCAAAAAAATACAGGCATGAACTTGTTGAAAAAATCGCCGGAGAGGATGAAACTTTGATGAATAGCTATCTGGAAGGCAAAGAAATTTCTATAGAAGATTTGAGAAAAATTTTAAGAAAAGCGACAATCGCAAATACAATTGTTCCGGTTTACACAGGTTCTGCCTTGAAAAATAAAGGAGTCCAGCTTGTTCTTGACGCGGTTGTTGATTATCTTCCTTCACCTTTGGATATTCCGCCGGTCAAAGGAATAGATCCAAGAACAGGCGAGGAAATCGTCAGACTTGCTTCGGACGATGAACCTTTCTGCGCTCTTGCATTCAAACTGCAAAACGATCCTTTTGTTGGACAGCTTACATATTTTAGAGTTTATTCGGGAAGCATTTCTTCGGGAACCTATGTTTATAATTCAACTATCGGAGAAAAAGAAAGACTAGGAAGAATAGTCAGAATGCATGCAAACGATAGAGAAGATGTGGAAACTGTTTTTGCCGGAGAAATTGCCGCAGCGGTAGGACTGAAAAGCGCAAAAACAAGTCATACTCTTTGTGATGAAAATAATCCCATACTTTTAGATAAAATTATTTTCCCGGAACCCGTTATCTCTCTCCGAATTGAACCAAAGACAAAAGCTGACCAGGAAAAAATGGGTCTTGCTCTCAAAAAACTTTCCGATGAAGATCCGACATTTAAAATAAAATCCGATTCCGAAACCGGCGAGACCGTTATGATGGGTATGGGAGAGCTTCACTTGGAAATTCTCGTGGACAGGATGAAAAGAGAATTCGGCGTCAGCGCAAATGTCGGCAAACCGCAGGTTGCTTACAAAGAAACTATTACGGGAGAGGCGGAAAAAGAAGAAAAATATATCAAGCAGTCCGGAGGAAAGGGCCAATACGGACACGTGCTTATCAAGATTAAGCCGATGCAGCCGCTTGAAGAAGGAAAGAAAATTCCCAAGAATGTCAGCAGGTATGAAGATTTTGAATTCATTGACTCTATTAAAGGAGGAGTTATTCCGCAGGAATTTATTCCGGCAGTTGAAAAAGGCGTCAGAGAAGCTATGGAAAGAGGAATTCTTGCCGGATACAGAGTTGTAAATGTTTCCTGCGAGCTTACTTACGGATCGTATCATGATGTGGACTCTTCAGAAATGGCTTATAAAATCGCCGCTTCAATGGCGTTCCAAGATGCGGCAAAAAGAGCAAGACCTGTCTTACTTGAACCTGTCATGAAAGTGGAAGTTGTAACTCCGGAGAAATTCATGGGAGATGTTTCCGGTTCTATCAGCTCAAGAAGAGGACAAATCATAGAAATGTTTGACAGGGGAATGAACAAAGTCATAAGAGCAAATGTTCCTCTTGCCGAAATGTTCGGATATGTCACCACACTCCGCTCACTTTCAGAAGGAAGAGCAAGCGCAACTATGGAATTTGATCGTTACGAAATAGTTCCGCCAAATGTTGCAAAGACAATAATCGAAGCACGAGGAACTGCCACACAGCGAGTGTAGGCAGTTATGAGTACAATATATTGAGGCAAGTGGTTGAAGTTTGGGTTTAGGGACCCGAACTTCAAAGACGGAGCGAGCGAAGGCGAGTGAGTCGGGGTCGGCGAAAATTTTCAACAGAAAATTATTTGTGACCAGCTACTCAAAGGGTTTAAATAGATAAAAATATCAATACAAAAAGGCGGTTTGCTTCGCAAACCGCCCTTTTGTATTATCTTGA
>CAYPMZ010000074.1:1475-2630 GCA_964412245.1 uncultured Candidatus Saccharibacteria bacterium | reverse complement strand
ATGATTGTGGTTATTCAGAGAGTTCCGACCCAAATCCTCGCCCAAGACGAGGAAATACTCGCCCAACCCCTAAAACCCCGCAAAATAGCCCGAATTTGGCGATTAGTAGCGATAAAGACAGCTTCAAGACCGAGTTATTGTGCCGGTTGGACAAGCAAGATCTGTTATTGGAAAAGATATTTAAAAAAGTCGGGGGAACGCCAGAGGAATTAGGTTTGCCTTTCTAAGAACTATGAGTCAAGAATTTAATGACATATTCAAAGAATTATTGAGTGGCGAAGTGGATGATCCAAATCTTTTATCCAAATATGTTATCCAACTTTCAGCCCATAGCTTTAATGTCGCCAAAGAAGTAACTGAAAAACAAAGAGCGTGGGCGAAAAAATGGCAAGAAGAACGAGTAAATTTCAAAACAGATAAGCAATGCGAAATGGCTTTAATCCTTAGCAAGGAATGGCAGGAATATGAAGACCGAAAAAATGCTTATAAAATGGTCAAAGAATTGATTATGGCCGCCAAAAAGAGATTAAGCGTTTTGTCGGATATGGGTAGAAATAATTATTAAAATGAAAAAATCCAAACTTCCAATTCCGACCGAAGACCAAGAATGCCAAGCATTCGTAGATTATCTTGAATTAAGAAAAAAATTGTTATTTACTCACATCAGCAACGAGACACAATCCAGCTGGGGGGCGAGAATGCGTAATAAACGATTAGGAGTCCGACCAGGTTTTCCTGATTATGCGGTTGTAGTCAATAACAAGTTGATATTCATAGAAATGAAACGAAAGAAAGGTTCGGTTACCAGCGAAGAACAAACCCTTTGGATACAGGAATTAAATAAAGTCAATGAAATTATTGCGGGTGTGTTTCACGGCGCCGAACAAGCGATAAACTTTATAGAGCAATTAAATTAAAAATATGTTTGGAGAAACAAAAACACGAATAATAAATAATCAAGAATACAAAATAGCCAGTGATAGCAAGGGTGAGTTTGTGATTTACGAAGGAATTAAGTTCTATATCTGGAAGAATGGCGGAGGTTTAGTTGAGAAACCTGAAAGAGTGGCTGGGAACGCTCAGATTTCTGGGAACGCTCGGATTTATGGGAACGCTCAGATTTCTGGGAACGCTCAGATTTCTGGGAACGCTCGG
>CAYPMZ010000074.1:0-1375 GCA_964412245.1 uncultured Candidatus Saccharibacteria bacterium | reverse complement strand
GAACGCTCAGATTTCTGGGAACGCTCGGATTTATGGGAACGCTCAGATTTCTGGGGACGTTCAGATTTCTGGGGACGCTCAGATTTCTGGGAACGCTCGGATTTATGGGGATGCTTGGAAATTAATCCCACTTCAAATTCACGGCACAATATGGGTAGCCCAATGGTGTAAAAGAGGAGTCCTGAAAATCGGCTGTGAAGAACATACAATAAAAGAATGGAAAAAACTTTGGAAAGCTATCGTAAAAAAACACGAAGTCAAAAAAGAAGTCGCCGCCGAATACTGGCGTTATCTAAAATTGTTTGAGGCGGATAAGACGAATTATAATCCTGATTAAAAACACTAAATAAATAATTATGAAAGAGGGACAAAAACATTATAAATCAGTATTTGAAAACGAAGGCGATTTACTTGTTGCAATTTTGGATTTGCATAATGGCGGTATGATACCAGATTGCGACCCTATGTTTTTTAAGGGGAATTTTTGGAAAGATTGGGGTGATTATCCTAAATATGTGTTTGATATAAAACCACAGGAAAAATGGATACCACAAGTAGATGCGACAAAATTGCCATTAGAAAATAACTCTTTAGGTAGTATTATTCTTGACCCTCCATTTATGTTTGGTGGACACGGGAAACAGGCGGAATTTTACTCTAGTAAAACTCACGGAATGTTATCTTGGGTTGATTTACAGGAACTTTATAAAGGTATTCTAAAAGAAGCACATAGAGTTTTAAGCAAAAAAGGAGTTTTAATTTTCAAGTGCCAAGATTATACCGATAGCAAAACCACTATGACCCACGCATTAGTTTATAATTGGGCAACAGAAATCGGTTTCTATGCAAAAGATTTAGCGATACTTGTGAAACCAAACAAAATTACAAATCCAAACACTACTCAAAGACATTTACGAAAAATACACACTTATTTTTGGGTATTTCAAAAGAAGTAGTTTACCCCCCAGAGATAAACATTAAAATAAACTTATGACCCCCACCCACTTAGAAAAAACTTTTGGAAGAAATTGAAGGTGAGATAATGGATTGGTTCTACGACACTGTTAAGATAAATTTTGAAGTAGAGATGATTCAGGATGCTACTGACCTTAGAAAAATTATTGAAAAATACTTACCCAAAGTTTACCAAGAGGCGAGAAAGGAGGCGATTGAAGAGATATTAAAATATTGGAGAGAAATGGGTTGGACAAAAAATAATAAAGAGATTCTAAATGGTGAAGAATGTTTTATTGGAACACGGTTGCCTGTTAAAGATTTATTAAAACTCAAAGAAAACAGAGATAATATTAAATAAATAATTATGAAAATATACAACCCAATTTTAAAAATAAAGGCATTTGTAATAATTAGAGGA
>CAYPMZ010000073.1:0-2649 GCA_964412245.1 uncultured Candidatus Saccharibacteria bacterium | reverse complement strand
GCTCCTCCAAATGCTCCGCCGACGCCGGCTTCTGATTTTTGCACCAAGATAGCGGCTACTATGATGATAGCAAGAATAATTTGTATATATGGCAATAAAGCAGTCATTACCAGCTTAGTATAGCAGAAAATATGCTAAAGTCAAAAAAGATTCACTCAAATTCTATTTTTAAAAACACACATAAAAATCTGCTGATTTTTTGCTATGCTCGTGCCGTCGCACTGCACAATATTTTTAAAAATAGAATTCTCGCTCATTTACGATAAAGGCAAAATACCCGCTAATTTTTGATTTTAAGTTTATTTCATATTTTTATCCTCTATGTTATAATATTAATTCATATGAATATATACACAATTGTTATTTTGGTTGTTTTAATTGGCTGGGCAGTCTTTGTCTATAATAAATTTATCACTCTTATCAACAGGGCAAAAGAAGCCTGGTCAGATATAGACGTTCAGTTAAAAAGGAGATATGACCTTATTCCAAACCTTGTCAGTACAATAAAAGGTTACGCTACGCATGAAAGCGAAGTTTTTGAAAATGTCACAAAAGCCAGAGCTCAAGCTATGGGTGCCCAGAATATTGTTGATAAAGGAAAGACTGAAAATATGCTGGCAAGCGCTTTAAAATCAGTCTTTGCGATTGCGGAAGCTTATCCCGAGCTTAAGGCGAATCAGAATTTCTTGTCTCTACAATCGGAACTTTCAGATACAGAAAATAAAATCCAAGCCTCAAGAAGATTCTACAACGGCAATGTAAGAGACCTAAACATAGCGATAGATTCATTTCCAAGCAATTTAGTAGCCAAAATTTTCCATTTTATGAAAATGGAACTATTTACTCTTGATGAAAATGAGGCTTTGGCTAAAAAACCGGTTGAAGTAAAGTTTTAAGAAGAATCACGAGCAGAGCGACTATATTCTTCTTACCCTGTGCAGTATTTTGTTTTTAACAAAACAAAATGAAAGGCTCGTTTGGAGAAAACGAGCCACTACACAGGGTGATGATTTTTATAATCGCTACGCTCATTAAAAATCATTCATGGCCACTTTATATACAGAGCAAGATAAAAATATACATAGAACATGGTTTCTAATGGCTGTATTCTTGGCTGTCATAGTCGGGCTCGGATATTTTATAAGCTACTACTATCAAAACCCCAGGATCTTATATATAGCTATAATTTTCAGCGTAGCAATGAACATAGCAAGCTATTGGTATTCCGATAAAATCGTACTTTCAATATCCGGAGCAAAAGAAGCTGTGCGCAACGAATATTTTGACCTCTATAATGTCGTGGAAAATCTGTCCATCACAGCAGGACTTCCGATGCCGAAAGTTTTTATAATAAACGATTCTTCACCAAACGCTTTTGCAACAGGAAGAAATAAAGAACACGCTGTTGTCTGTGTTACAACCGGTCTTTTAAAGATTTTAAACAAGAATGAGCTTGAAGGGGTAATATCTCACGAGCTTTCTCATATAGGAAATTATGATATTTTACTTTCTACGGTAGTCGTTGTTCTTGTCGGTTTTATTTCAATACTTGCAAATATATTTATGCGCGGGGCAATTTTTAGGGGGTCAGATCGGGAAGATAGAAGCAATGGAATATTTCAGATAATCGGGATTATTTTTATTATTCTCTCGCCAATTATCGCCACTCTTATTCAGCTTGCAATCTCAAGAAAAAGAGAATTCCTGGCCGATGCTTCGGGCGCTCTTTTAACTAGGTATCCAGAAGGCCTGGCTTCTGCCCTTCAGAAAATATCTGACGCTCATATTCCCATGAAAAATCCAAATCCAGCGACTGCACACCTTTTTATATCCGATCCATTTGCAAAAGCCGGACAAAAAACTGCTTCACTTTTCAGTACGCATCCGCCGGTCGCTTTAAGAATAAAAGCCCTGCTAGGCAAAAATATTGAATAAAATCATTATGAATTCAGAATATAAAAACGGTAAAATCAGAAAGAAGATTCACAAGATTGAAGAAAAAATTGACCTGAAACTTTTGATGTTCAGAGTTTTTGACGATCCAAGGCCTAAATACATAGCTAAAGTAACTGTCATAGATAGAGTTGTGGATGTATTATTTCTTTGGGCTTTTCCCCAATATATCCGCCCAAATTATGTAACCCTGTTTAGATTGATATCCATTCCTTTTATCATTTTTTTTCTTTCAGGCGGATATTATAAGATTGCGCTTGTCATGTTTGTCGTCTCCGCATTTTCTGATGCCGTGGACGGAGCCATTGCAAGGACGAGAAATAAAATTACCGATTGGGGAATATTTTTTGATCCGTTCACTGACAAGCTGCTTATTGGAATAGTTGGCGGCATGTTAATATTTATTTTCTTGAATCCGATTTTAGCAGGCATATTGATATCAATTGAGTTTTTGCTCGGGGTGTCTGCCTATTACAGATTTAAGGGGGAATTAGTGCCGGCAAAAACCGTGGGCAAAATAAAGATGATATTGGAATGCTTCGGAGTCAGCTTGATTCTTTTATTTTTGGCAATAGGATATCCTATTATTTTGGTCTTGGCCTCTTATATCCTTTATCTGGCGATTCTTTTTGCTATTTTAAGTCTTTTAGTTTATCGATCAATACAAGTTGCTCGGCATACGCTTTCTCAGACAGC
>CAYPMZ010000072.1:0-2678 GCA_964412245.1 uncultured Candidatus Saccharibacteria bacterium | reverse complement strand
CAAATTCTTTTTTAGTTCCAAGTTCGTCTTTCCATCCTCCACTTAAAAAAGTGAATAATGAATCGCCTAATTTAGTAACGTTTGTTTTCATTTGTTTTATTTATTAAACGAACGACGGTATTTTAAATATGCTCCCCAAGTCATTTCTTTACCATCAAGAATGACAAACTTTTTCGGAGACATATCAACTTCTTTTATTTCTTCTTTTTCTAACAATGGTTTTGCTTCTTCGTCAGTCAATTTTCTTTTATTTCTTTCTCCTGAAAACCATTCTTTTCCTTTCCAACTTCTATCTAATAAAGTTTGATAGTATTTACTCATTTTAATTTTCTTTAAGAGTTCCACCAGCTAAGCATTGCGGCATAACTGGCAGAACTCTGCAATCCTTAATTTTTAATTTGCGACTACATCAACAATTTACTTTTAATTCTTTTAGACAATCCTCTGCGAATACCTCTGTCATAAGTCATTCGGATATAATCTTTATACTGCCTTAAGTATTTTCTTTTGATTGGCAGATTGCATTCTTTCATTTTGGCTAATTGCCATTTAGTTGCTTCGGATTCTTGCTCTGCTCTTTTCATTCCTTTCTTATCAGTTTCAAGATGTCCAATTTCGTGTAATAGTTCAAATAGTGAAATGTAACTTTCTTTTGGTTTCCATTTACATATTCTTCTTGAACCATCAGAACAGTGAGCGTGCATTCTTGACCAGCATTTACTATCAACAACTATCACTGCTTTGAAATCTTGAATAGCTTTATTCTCTAATTCCAAATACATATTTATTTAATCCTCTTATTTTTTAATTTTAATTATTACATTCATCTTTTGCTTCGTGAATGTATTCGCCTTCTCTGCTATAACAAACATCTCCTAATTGATAGCAAGAGCAATCTTCTGCTTGTGCGTCTTGTAAGAACTCTCTTATTTTTTCTTGTTCCATAGTTTTTATTTTTAATTTCTATATTTTTTCCGACCTTTTTCTTTTTAAATCCTATTTTTTTAATTTTTTCTAATTCCATATGACATTTTTTACATACTAAAATCAGATTTTCCTTTTTATGATTTTTTGGATTTTTTAAATGATGAATATCTAATATTCTATTAAAATCTCCACAAATTTTACATCTATTATTATCTCTTTCTTTTACTTCCCATCTCGTTACATTTGAAATTCTATGATGAATCCCATATCTTTTTATTTGATAAACTCTCTGTTTGCTTATTCCTAAAATTTCTCCTACTTCTTTAAAAGTCATCCTTTTTTCAATACAATATAAAATAAACTTTCTTCTGCTTTCTACAAAATCCTGAAAATCTTTTATTGCATCTCCACTATTTGAAAATTTTGGTTCTTCCATCATGTTTCTTAGTATAGTCTAGCCCTTTACTTCTGTCAATACCCCAGAAATACCTCATTTTTAGCTCTATTTTTGGCACTTATCCACTTTTGAAACTTATCTATTTCTTCCTTCCCCTTTTTTCTTCCGCAAGGGAGGCAGAGTTTATTTTTTAACTAATAATACTTTTGAATGGTTAGACGACTTTTATTTAATGCCCGTGCTATCTTGCTTTTATCATAGCCGTTTAATTTCAATCGTAGAATTGCGAATTTCAGAATTTTGGTAAAATATTTGCTTCGCTGGTCTTCTTGAAGTTCGCCCGGCTCCCAGCCGTTTTCCCACTCTACATCGCAAACAAGCTGGCGAGCTGATTTTTTTTCGTCTTGTAAAGTGTTCATATTTTTTGGAATCCACCTGTTCCACGAGGCGAATTATCTATTAATTTAACAAATTCTTTCGGTTTTAGGCGTTTTTCCACATTAGCTATCCAAGTTCGCCAGCGCCGCCTAATATCAAACACCTTCTCCATCTGCCAGCGTTCCTTCCGGCCGCCGGGCGACCTTTCCTGCCAGTAATCAAGGAATTTAGCTTTTTCTTCTTCTAAAAGGCCGGTATGTTCGTTATTCGGTATCGTTATTTGGTCGTTAAAAGTTTCTTTGAGGCTTATATATATATTATTATCTTTACTTAACTTAACTTGACTTAACTTATGCCGTCCCATTTCTGTCCCATTAGTATTTATCTCCTTCGGTCTGCCCAATTCATGACTCCGAGTATTTGGCTCTTGTTCTGGTCTATCAGATCGGTGTTTTGGCTCTATTATTGGCAATTCTGGGGCTATTTTTAGTAAAAGCGGAAGATAGATACTATCAATCTTTCTATCTGCTCGGATTTTATTATGTTCCAACCAATCAGTTATCACTATTACTTGATCTTCATTAAGTTGTTTTATAAATCCTTTTGCCGCTAAAACTTTGAAATTATCTTCGCCAGAACCAAGTAATTTCATTAAAGGATATGCCTCAACAATTCCATCGTCATCGGCACGCAAAATCATGTGAAAATAAAGTAATTGTGATTCTGTCGGCATTTGAAGAAATTTTGCTGAATTGGCTATTCTATTTGAAAACATTCGTCTATTTTGTGCCATTTTGTTTTTATTATATTAGTTTTTCCGCCACTTTTTATAATTGTGTGATGCTATCGCACTTTTCAAATTTTAATTTTTAACAAAAAAAGCGGGGCGATTTGGAAATGCACCCCGCTATCTTTATTCCAAATCTTTAAGCGAATTTTATGTTAATACTTTAAGTATAATTTATTTAAAAAGTTT
>CAYPMZ010000071.1:0-2705 GCA_964412245.1 uncultured Candidatus Saccharibacteria bacterium | reverse complement strand
TCCGCATTTGTATAAACTTCCTGCACATCCTCGTTATTTTCAAGATCTTCTATAAGTTTTTCTAATTTTGGCGTATCTTCTTCAGAAACGGGAACCATTGTTTTAGGAATCCACCCCTCGGCTGTTTTTTCAAATGCCCAAGACGCACTGCCGGAGCTTGCAAGGGAAGTATCATTTAAAGACAAAATATGTTTTATTTCTGCCGCAGCTTTATTTCTATTTGATGTAAGGGCGTCAATAATGATCGCCACACCTCCGGGACCATAAGCTTCATAGATCACCGACTCCATATCCGCCTCACCCGCGCCCACGGCTTTTTTAATCGCCCTTTCTATATTGTCGTTTGGCATATCGGCCGCTCGCGCTTTTTCAATTGCGGCTTTTAGGCCGGGCGAAGAAATATTTCCACCGGATTTTTTGGCCTCCATCTGTAGCATTTTTGCCATCTTTGTGAAAACGGCGCTTTTTTGCGCATCGGTCTTTGCCTTCAGTCTTTTTATTTTTGAAAATTTATTATGTCCAGACATAATTAGGTTCTAGTGGCTAGGTGCTAGTTTCTAGTCAAAAGCAATAAAAATATAACACCAGACATAAAAAAACAAAAGGGCAGATCATCCAGACCTGCCCTGTAAAAGTTTCTGAAGATCTTTCCCCTTCACGTCCCAGTAGAGAACACAGCGGTCATTGGCATCGTGACTCTTGCAGTCATCACAGCCACATTCCCAATCAGTTTCCCAGGCAATGTATCTGCCAGTTGGAATTTTGATGAGATGCGGTCCTGTGTGGTGTGATGGCAGAATACATTCTGCCAAGTAGTTTTCCACACCAGCAATAATCATATCAACATCAACCACCTTTTCTTGTCTTGGCGCGATTATTCCACACGGTCGCATTGGCCACTCACCTCCTTTTTAGATCCAAGAACTTTCTAAATCAATGCTACAAGAAAATGAAACAAAGTCAATTTTTATTACAAACCCAAACCTTTAATTTTCTTGCCCAGATGTTTTCTTGCTCTGTCTGTGACGGTTCTTCCCTTTGGAGTTCTTTCTATAAGACCGAGCTGTAAAAGATACGGCTCATAAACATCTTCTATTGTTGCCTGTTCCTCGGAAAGCGCTGCAGAAAGAGTGTTTAAACCCACAGGTCCGCCGCCAAATTTATTTTCTATGATTGAAAGCATGGCTCTGTCCTCGGCATTAAGACCCATTTCATCAATCTTAAGCATTAGAAGAGCTTCTTTCACAATTTCATTGGTAAGATTTTCTCCTTTAATCTGGGCTAGGTCCCGGCCTCTTTTTAACAAATAATTGGCGGTTCTAGGAGTAGAACGGCTTCTCATAGCAATTTCTTTTTTTGCCTCCGGATCAATTTTTATACCGAGTATCTTTGCCGATCTCTCTATAATTTTTTCTATTTCCACATCGGAATAAAATTCCAGCTTAAAAACTCCTCCGGAGAACCTTGATCTTAAGGGAGCGCTCAGCATGGCAATCCTTGTCGTTGCGGCAATTAACGTAAAGGGAGGAAGATCAAGCTGAATGGTTCTTGCCGACGGGCCTTTGCCGATAATGATATCAAGCGAGCCGGATTCCATGGCGGGATAAAGAACTTCCTCAATAGTTTTATTCAGTCTGTGGATTTCATCTATGAAAAGAATATCTCCGGCTGATAAATTGGTAAGGATTGAGGCAAGGTCGCCGACTTTTTCTATGGCAGGTCCTGAAGTGGATTTTAATTGAGCACGGCTTTCTTTTGCGATAAGATTCGCCAGAGTTGTTTTTCCAAGCCCCGGCGGGCCGTAAAAAAGCAGATGCTCAGGCTGATGGTTTCTTTGTTCGGCAGCTTTTAATAATATTTTAAGGTTGTCTTTGATATTTTCCTGCCCGACATATTCATTCCAGGAAGTCGGTCGGAGTGTCTGGTCAAGAAATTTGACGTCGCTATTTGCGGGGCTTATTTGCTCGTCATTTTTAGAATCTGACCCTTTTTTATTCACCCCCACACCTAATTTTTTACCTTTAAATGGAGCCATATTATCCTTATTTTGCTTTACGCATTATATTTTAAAACATTAAGACTTAGGTGTGGGGGTAAAATTTTCCTTGACATAAAATGATTTTATGCTATACTTTTAGGAGAGCCTGAAAGGGCATTTTTATTTTCTGGAGTTTCCAGCTTATCGACAATTCTGAATATAAATCTCTAAACAATTTTACTCGCAAGAGTCTACGAGTTCTTTTCAAGGACATTTTGGTTTATTTCTTCGGAAATATTGCTGAGGTTATCCTTAAAAACTAACTTAACTTTTTACCGCCAGGTTTAAAGTATTGTTTAGAGATTTATGTTTTGAATCTTTGTCGATTTGTTCCTGTTTCTATATTAGTATTGTTTGAAACTTTTGCAAGTGCGCAAAAATTTTAAAACACACCTACATTTCTATTTCAAGGTCTATTACTCTGCCAAGCTCATCAAGAGTGCTAATGCCTCTCAAGACTTTTAATATGCCGTCTTGTTTCATATCCAGAATATTTTGCGGTTCAGCCGCTTTTTTAATTTCTCTGTCCGAAGGATTGCTGACCACAACATCCTCTATGGCTTTTGTGGCAAGAATTGCTTCAACGATGGCTATTCTGCCTTTATATCCCGTTTCATTGCACTTATCGCATCCTTTCGCCTCAAATATTTTTGAAGTTTGAATGCCG
>CAYPMZ010000070.1:0-2758 GCA_964412245.1 uncultured Candidatus Saccharibacteria bacterium | reverse complement strand
CACCCATGCCATCGCGCTTATCCCAAGTTATCCAGTTTTGAAAAGTCAAACCTTTTTTCACAAGATAATTGAGAATATAAGCGGAGTGATACGGGGTATTGAAAATATACAAACTCCCGTTACTTTTCAATTTTGGGATAAGCGCGTCAATCCAGCAAAAGGTAAAATCAAAAAACTCTTTTTCACTAGCAAATGTATCCCAATCAGCTTTATGCATATTATATGGGGGGTCTATAACGGCAAGATTAACAGTCTGATCTTGAACTTGTTCCAAAAATTCTAGGCAATCAGCGTGATAAATTTGATTTGTCTTGAGCATAGAATTTAGAATAAACTATCACTCAATTTGCGATTGATAATATTCTCATAACTTTTTGATATTTCATAACCGACATAGTTTCTTTTCAATTCTTTGGCAACTTTGAGCGTTGTACCAGAGCCGGCAAATGGGTCTAAAACCGTATCTCCAACATAAGTAAATAATCTAACACATCGGCGCACTATTTCCTCCGGCATAATTGCCGAATGCTCACCGAATGCCAAATCTCCCCTGTTTGGAATCGGGATATTCCAAATCTGCTTTGTGAATTCAACCCATTCTTTCTCTGTCAATTTACTCTTTTCTTTTATATGCTTTGGTAGATTGTTTTCTGATGGTCCATCTTTTACATAAACAGTTACGAACTCAATCGTATTTTGAGCATAAAAATTTCTAGGATATGGATAACTACCGAACATTAGTTTCTTTCTAGGATTTGTTCTGTTCCAAATATAAACATCTAACAGAAAGATATTTGTTTCGTTCAAGATTGAGTGTTGAATATCGCTATTTATATCAAAAACGTGCCTGTTGTAGTGTGTTTGAAAATCTTTTTTTAACATAGGCATCAAGGGTGTATTGATAACTAACTTGCCATTAGGCCTTAAGACCCTCTCGCACTCTTTCCACACCGCTAACATTTCTTTAATATACTTTTCGTAATCCGAGATGTCCCCAATCTGCCCACTTATCTTGTTACCAATTTTAACTTTTTGATAACCATCCAACGAATAATCTTTAATATTAAAATAAGGCGGACTAGTTACTATTAGATGCACTGAATTATTCGGAATTTCACTCATTTGTCGTGCATCTTTAAAAAAAATCTTATTAAAATAGTCGCTCATAATCATATTAAATTATCTCCCATTTTTAGGACTAAATCAATTCCTTCGACACGATTCAGAACAATCAAAAACCGCCTTATTTGGGCGGTGGCTTCTACTTGACTGTGGATAACTACATTTGGTATAGTGTAATTAATCACTACGAAAGAGACCCCTATGCGGTTTTGTCCGCATCGGGGGCTTTTTCTTTTTGGGCTTGTAAAATACCTCTTTTATCGTTTATATATACGATTTTAGCCCCAGTTCTTTTCAGTAAAACTGAACATTTTTCTTCAATGCTTGGGGACAGGATAACAAGCAATTTATCTTTTTCTATCAAAAATTTAACCAGACTTGAGTAATCTCCATCGCTTGCAATAATAACCGCTTTTTCAAAATTATTTTCATATGCGTCTTTTGCTGCTTGCAAAACAAGATCGGCATCGCAGTTGCCCTTCGGTTTTCCGGATCCGTCATAAATCACCTCTTTGAATACAATTGTGAATCCGGATTCTTGCAGATAGGTATAAAGATTTTTATATTTTGGAATTAGGCCGATAAAAATATAAGCTCGTTGCACGTCATATTTCTCAGACAGCCATACCCTTAGCCGTTTATAATCTAAAGTCCAGCCAAGCTCTTTTAGAGCGCTGTTCAAATTCGCTCCGTCTATGTATGCGATGTTATTCTTTTTCTTGTGCATTGCTACAAAATATCACTTAAATTTTAACTCATTTTCCTAAAAAATCAAAAACCGCCATTTTGGCGGTTGGTGGGTTTCTTAATCGTCGGAGTGGGCGTTTAAAACGAATTCTTCCGCTTCTGGAGCAGGGCGTCTAAACTCCATTCTCCGGCGCCGGAGGCGGAGAGAAAAAGAAAGATGAAACAAAAGAGAACTGCCGGCTGGCCGTTGTTAACCAGCGGCGCAAACCAGCTTCCCATCCAGGCGTGCACCATAAAATAAGCCACCGCCATTTCTCCGGAAAGCGCAAAAGCCACCGGCCGGGTGAAAAGCCCGAGAATGATTGCCGCGCCGCCGAAAAATTCCAGTATGCCGGCAACTAACATCAGCCCGGTTAATCCTCCGCCGCCGGGAACCCCGCCAAACCAGCCGAAAAGTTTTAATCCCCCATTTTCCAAAAAAAGGAATCCGGATATCACTCGCAATAAAAATAATGCTACTGCTTGAAATTTTGCGCTTGATAGCATTTATTTATTATAACAAATTAACTCCTTCACTGAAGCCTTGGCGAAAGATGGCTCCGGGAACCTCCGCCACAGGCGGACGCTGTGTGACCCGCCTTAGGCGAAAATATACCTTTGGCGAAGGTTACACTTAAATAATCTCTGAGCTCCGGAGACAGGATTTTCGCTACGCTTTTGGCTAGATAGCCCAAAAGCTTGCCGAATCAATCGCCGCGCCCCGACCCCCGTCTCGGACACCTTCGGTTTCCGACGCTCATTTTGTTCGCTGCCTTCCTGATACGGGGCGCGGCTAGGTTCGAATCCTTCGGATACACAAACAAAACAAAATCGGCACTTGTGCCGATTTTATTTTACTGGGCTCCGGAGACAGGATTCGAACCTGTGACCCGCCGATTACATTTATCTC
>CAYPMZ010000069.1:0-2759 GCA_964412245.1 uncultured Candidatus Saccharibacteria bacterium | reverse complement strand
CGCCTACACCTTGCCAGTAATGTACCGAACAAACCGGGTGCTTTTTGTGGGCGATAGTGAACAAATGCGCGATAGTACGATAATGTTCAAATCAAACCGCGTTTTTGATGAACTCGCGCGCCGATATCAAATACCGGAGGAAAGACAAATCAAAGCAACGGGAAATGCGGTTCAATCTGTTTTAGATATTGCCTACAAGCGAGGTTTTATGGACAGACCGCTCCGCTATCATTATCGCTCTCCGGCAGAGTTGATTGGCTTCAGCAACGAGTATTTCTACATTCCAAAAGGAAAAGAGCTAATTCCAGTCAATAGCAGCTATCTTACCTACAAAGATACCAACCGAGTAATGCTCGTTCACGAAGTAAAATCTGACTGGAGTGAGGAATTTTCGGATAATGTAAATGTTGCTGAAGCAAAAGCAATATTAGATTTGTTTAAAGAATTAAGGACCGATGATCGCTACCGTGATAAGTCCATCGGCATTTTGTCTTTCTTTAACGCCCAAGCAACTTTTATTCGCGATCTTTTTGAAAAAGAAGGGCTTAAGGAAGAAGATGATAATTATAAAGTTAGTATCATTGAAGGTATTCAGGGCGACGAAAAAGATATTGTGATTTATTCATTTGTCATTAGAACGCTCGACCAAAAGAATAAATATGTGCCGCTTACCGGCGAAGGTGGCGATATACGCGGAGACATAAACAAAGGGAGAGTAAATGTCGCGTTTTCGCGCGCGAGATTACAGGTGCATTGTTTCGTTAGTATGCCCCCTCAAGAAGTACCCGAAAAAATCTGGCTCAAAAAATATCTTGAGTATATTCAAGAGAATGGAGAGGTGGCATTTTATGCTACAGACCTTAAACCATTCGATTCATTTTTTGAGGAAGATTTTTTCAATCTCATGCGCGCGAAGCTAAAACGTGGCTACAAAATTCAAAACCAAGTTGGTAGTTGCGGCTTCAAGATCGATTTCGTCATCAGCAATATGAATACCGGCAAGCGTATCGCGATAGAATGCGATGGGCCTTGCCATTTCAAAGACGAGATAGACGAAGCATACGGTATTCATATTGACAGCGATGAGGAACGCCAGCGAGTTCTTGAAGCCGCAGGATGGAAGTTTTGTAGAATTAAATACGCCGATTGGGTTGATGAAAAGTTTGACCGAGATACGGTTGTTTCGGCTATTACTGATTCGCTTAAATAAATGTCAACTATTTTATCAAAAACAGATTATATTCTTTACAGGGAATGCCCGAAGAATGTTTGGTATAAAATCCATAAACCTGATGTGTACTCTGAATCAGAATTGTCCGAGTTTGAGAAGTCAATTATGGAAACTGGCAATGAAGTTGAATTAGTGGCGAGAAAATTATTTCCAAACGGAATTTTGATTGAGCGCAGGGACGTAAAAGGACAAGAAACCACTCAAAGTTACATCGCAAAAAAGCAAGAAATATTATTCCAGCCAATCTTTGTTAAAAATGGCTATTTAGCGGCTATTGATATTTTAAAATTTGAACCGGAAACAAAGGATTACTCGGTATATGAGGTAAAATCAACAAGTAGCGTTGATGAAAAAGTTCATTACCATGATTTAGCTTTTCAGATAAATTTGCTTAGAAAATGTGGCTTGAAAATAAACAAGGCATATCTTATCCATCTAAATTCCGAATATGTCCGTTCTGGTGAATTAGATATCGAACAACTTTTCAAGATTGTTGATGTAAGTAGTGAGGTAGGGAGTGTTTCTGAAAGTGTGGCTGCTGAAATGGAGGAGGCATTAAAATATCTATCGCAGGATTCGGAGCCTAAGGGTTTTTGTTGCTGTATCTACAAAGGAAGATCGCGACATTGCTCAACTTTTCAACACGCCAACCCAGAAATTCCCGAATATAGCGTCCACGATATTGCGCGCATAGGAAACAGTAAGGCAAAACTTAAGGAGTTGATTGATAACAATATTTTTCATCTCGATAAAATTCCTTCTCATATCAAGCTAACCGACATTCAGCAGAGCCAAGTTGACACATATGTTCTGAATAAAGTTTTGGTTGAAAAAGAAAAAATCAAAGCAGAGTTTGATACCTTAACATTTCCCATATACTTTTTAGATTACGAAACGTTTCCAGCGGCAATTCCAAGATTTGACGGGTTTTCCCCCTACCATCAAATACCGTTCCAATACTCAGTTGATATTTTGAAGTCAGCGGAGAGCAAGCCAGAACATTACGAATTTTTATACGTTGCTTCCGATGATCCGAGCAGATCATTTGCAGAATCACTGCAAAAACATTTAGGCACAAGTGGGAGTATTATTGTGTGGCACAAAGGGTTTGAATGCGGAAGAAACGACGAGATTGCGAATAGAATCCCCGAAATGAAATCGTTTATGGATTCTCTGAAAGAGCGCGTTTACGATCTGGAAGATATTTTTAGAAAACAATATCACATACACCGAGACTTTAGGGGCGGCACTTCCATAAAAAGAATTTTGCCTGTTTTAGTTCCTGAATTATCATACAAAGAGCTTGAAATACGAGATGGTGGAAGTGCCGCAGATACTTGGAATAAAATCGTGAGTGGCAGTTTTAACGACGCTGAAAAAGAGAAATCTATAAACGATCTAAAAATATATTGCGGACTTGATACGTATGCGATGTATTCAATTTGGCGTGCACTTCATAAAATCTTATAATTTAGAAATAAACGCCGCCGCCAATCGCGAGGGCATGGCGGAAGGGGGGTGTGGGGGG
>CAYPMZ010000068.1:0-2797 GCA_964412245.1 uncultured Candidatus Saccharibacteria bacterium | reverse complement strand
TTGGCAAATCAACATCGGCAAAACTTATAGAATCTGCGGATGATTTTATGGATCTGGATAAAAATCCTTATAAATATTTAATCGGGGGAACGTCATTGCGAGCCACGAAAAGTCGATCGACCTCGTGACAAGCAAGGCGAAGTAAGCCAGATTCTGGTTTCTAGCTTCTAGTTTCTAAAAAACTAAGAAAACAAAAGTAGCCGTTTCGCCAGAGGCGAAACGGCTACTATCAAACTAGAAACTAACTTGCGAGCCAGACAGCAGGGCTGTTGGAGCCCCAAATACGGTCGATCAAGTCGTATCTCCAGCACCACTCGCCATCAAACCAGGAGAGGCAACAAACGCAGAGGTTGCCGCGGGAGTTGCGGAAGAGCGTTCCCCAGAAGAAGATCAACTTGCCTTTCCACTCGTTTGGAATGAGGTGTTGGTTTTCTTTCTTCAAAAGGAAGTCCAGGACGTTGGCGTTCAGGACGGGCTTTTCTTCAAGCTCCTTGCGGAGCTCATTGCCCTCGATCACCCTGCCACACTGACCGGACGAAAGATACAACCTCACCTTTTCGGGGTCCCACTGGATCTGTCCACCCTTCTTGTGCTCTTCCATCTTCCAGCCATCGGGCAGGAACGGATTGGAGTCGCAGTCGATGAGGAACTTCAGCAGCTTGATCTCGGCGCGACCACGAAGCACTTCTCGAAGTTGGGGCAAAATGTTCTTCTTAGACTGTCCCAGTTCAGTCACGTGATGAGGCGTAAAGCCCGCCCTTTCAAAACTCTCCATCAACTGATGAACCTGACCTTCCGTGTAGGACGACATGTCGTCCCTCCTTTTTGGCACATGTGCCAGAGTTATAGTGTGAGAGAACTTTCCATAAACAATACTACATGGGAAGAAAAATGTGTCAAGGAATTTAAAGTATTTCATGTTGTGATAATATAAAGGAGGAAATCCGCAAAGCGGATTTCCTCCTTTATCAGTTTAATTTGGCCTTCGGATAGGCAGCTTGTCCGCTAAGCGGGTAATCTGAAATTCGGAGGTCTAACAAAATGCAAAAAAAAGAATTCTCCATGGAACTCGGGGGCAAAAAGCTTTCAGCCGAGTTCAATGATTGGGCGGAAAATGCCCACGGTTCGGTAGTTTTAAAATACGGGGCCACAACAGTTCTCGCTACCGCAGTCATGTCAAAAGATCCGAAAGAAGGCGGGGATTTTTTCCCGCTGACTGTTGACTACGAGGAAAAATTTTATGCCACGGGGCAAATCCTAGGTTCAAGATATACAAGAAGGGAAGGCAGGCCATCGGATGAGGCGATTCTTTCTGGAAGAATTGTGGACAGAACTATTCGTCCACTTTTTGAACAGTGGATCCGCCACGAAGTGCAGGTTGTTATCACTGTCCTCTCGGTAGATGCAGATGATCCGGATATTTTAAGCGTAGTTGCGGCATCGCTTGCGCTAGGAGTCTCCAAAATTCCTTGGAACGGCCCTGTCAGCGCGGTTCGCATCGGCAAACACAGAAATAACGGCTCGCAAATCAACCCGACTTACGTTGAAAGAGAAAATGAAATCTATGAGATTGACCTTGTCGCCTGCGGAAAAGACGGAAATATAAATATGATAGAGCTTGCCGGTGATGAAGCGCAGGAAAAAGATGTCGTGGAAGCTTTGAAGCTCGCATCAGGCGAAATTGAAAAAATAAATGCATGGCAAAAAGAAATTATTTCCAAAGTCGGAGCAAAAAAAGTGAAATTGACGGCGCCAGTAATGCCGGAATCCGTGAAAAAACTTTTCTCTGAAAAAATTGAAGGAAAGTTTGAAAAATCCGTAATGAGCGGAACTCCGGGCCATGCAAAAATAAATGAGATTTCCGAGGAGTGGATGAAGATCGCCGAGGAGAATCTGTCCGAGGAAGATTTTGCTTTTGCTCCGGAATATATGGAAAAAAGTTTGGATGAACTTATCCATAAGCAGG
The DNA here is from genome assembly GCA_964412245.1 of uncultured Candidatus Saccharibacteria bacterium. Taxonomy (GTDB): domain Bacteria; phylum Patescibacteriota; class Minisyncoccia; order Phycocordibacterales; family GWA1-40-21; genus Bog-1340. The sequence goes on along the minus strand of CAYPMZ010000068.1, from coordinate 831 downwards.
TTCTAAAAAATAATAAACGCGCCGACGGCAGGGGACTTGATGAACTTCGCCCGCTCTCTGCGCAAGCCGGAGGGATTTCTCCTGTTCTTCACGGCTCCGGAATATTTTACAGAGGCGGAACTCACATTCTTTCTGTTCTTACTCTCGGCGGGCCGAAAGATGCTCTCCTTGTGGAAGGAATGGAAAATCTGCCGGCAAAAAAGTTTATTCATCATTATAATTTCCCGCCATTTTCAACAGGCGAGACGGGCAGAATGGGCGGAACAAACAGAAGAATGATAGGCCATGGAGCTCTTGCGGAAAAAGCTTTGCTTCCAATGATTCCAAAAAACGATATTTTCCCTTACACAATCAGAATTGTTTCCGAAGCTCTTTCATCAAACGGCTCAACTTCAATGGGTTCTGTTTGCGCTTCCACTTTAGCGCTTATGGACGGAGGAGTGCCAATAAAAAAACCGGTTGCCGGAATCGCCTCGGGACTGATGTCAGATGATAAAGGCAATTATAAAATTCTCACGGATATTCAAGGACCGGAAGATCATTATGGAGATATGGATTTCAAAGTCGCCGGAACAAAAGACGGCATTACGGCGATACAGATGGATATAAAAGTCGGGGGCATTCCTATAAAAGTTTTGTCGGAAGCTTTTGAAAAAGCAAAAAGCGCCAGATTGAAAATTCTAGATGTGATATTGAAAGCCATATCTTCACCAAGAAAAGAAATTTTGGATAGCGCTCCAAAAATACTGATGATTAAAATAAAACAGGATCAGATAGGCGGAGTTATCGGCTCCGGAGGAAAAGTCATAAAAGATATTATGAAAAAAACCG
>CAYPMZ010000067.1:0-2811 GCA_964412245.1 uncultured Candidatus Saccharibacteria bacterium | reverse complement strand
CCTTATACTTTCGGGGATTATATACACGCTTTGAATCCGACTTGGAAAGAGGAGAACGTGTCTTTGCAAGATTTTAAAGACGCCGTTGAGGAAGCTAAAAAAGTCTTGATAAGAGAAATGAAGAGGGCTGATGATTTATTGCACAGTCAGAGAATCATCACGGCAATTTACAAAAGAGCTAAAGACAAAAGGATCATAGTTCTGGATCATCACTATTCCGGGTGGAAAAGAGTCTTAGGTAAGTTTAAAGAGCCGCTTTTTGTCATAAAACCGGTTCCTGAAAACAAAACTTGGCATTCTACGGCTATGAATGTTGAAGGCTTTAAATTTAAAAATCGCCTGGATTTCCCAAAAAGCTGGGCGGGTTTGGACGGAAAGGAATTGCAGAAAATCACTGGAGTTCCTGACGCACTCTTCTGCCACAACAAAAGATTTATTGTTGCAGCCAAATCAAGAGAAGGAGCAATTGCTCTTTCAAGGCTCGCCATTAGTCAAAAGTCCAACAAATAGGAAAGAGCTCAAGCTGTAACAGCTTGAGCTCTTTGAAATTCCTACGTTTTTCTTGGATTCAGATAACAGGCATACTGGTTTTTCAACTACCTGACATCTTTCCAATATTCATAGAAGAGCCATCCGAAAAGAGAAAGAACTAAGGGATCCACGAGCGCCCAGTATCCCCAGCCACTAATAGACACAAAGGGATACATATCGAGGTACCATCCATTTCTCCAAGCATCGAAGGTACCCACGAGCACCGAGATGGGGACGCTAAAAAGAAGCAAGAAGGTAATGACAAAACCTCCGAGCTTCTCTCTCAAGTTTCTCCACATCTTTTGCCTCGGCGTTAAGGATAGAAATTCCTGATACGTCAGCATCTTACACCTCCTTTGTAGAAGAACTTTTTCTCAAGTTCTCGGCGGGTGTGGAATTCAGACAAAAGTTGTACTTTGTATGATCTTTTTCCAAAGAAGATCATCAAGCACATAATTGTCGTTGTGATAGACGTGATCACCCAAGGCACCCAAGATTTTTCCATCTGTCCCACCAATTTCCATGCAATGGGCGTCAGAATAAGGATGATAATCAAGGGTAAGAAGGATGTGACGAGATTTCGAATGTCACTTCCACACATCCACTCAACCCTTTTCTTGAAAGTGGCATACTCTCGATCCATCTTTTTTGCCATAGAACACCTCCTTTTTTAAAGAGCATTTGTAATCCAATAAATATTGTAAATTAATAAAAAATTTAAAGCAAATATGAAAAATTCATTTTTAGTGTATAATCTTTTTTATTACCTAAAAAGCTAAGAAGCTACAAGCTAATACCTAACACATGGCATTTATAGACGAACTAAAAATACATATCAGGGCTGGGAAGGGCGGAAGCGGCGTTATCAGATGGAGGCATGAAAAAGGTATAGATAAAGCTGGTCCTGCCGGAGGGAATGGAGGAAAGGGTGGCGATGTATATATTCGCGCTATCAGGGATATTGGCGTGCTTGCAAGATATAAAAATACGAAAGGTTTTTTTGCGGAAAATGGCCAGGCCGGCATGAAAAAAAGCATGCATGGCAGAAATGGAGAGGATCTGACTATAGATCTGCCCATCGGCTCCGTGATTAAAAATCTTGAAACGAGAGAGACTTTTAACCTTATTGAAGACGGAAAATTGATTAAAATTTTAAAGGGAGGAAAAGGCGGGCTTGGCAATGAATATTTCAAATCTTCCGTAAATAGAAAACCGGAAATCAATACTGAAGGAAAAGCCGGAGAAGAAGCAGATTTTGATATTGAGCTTGAGCTTGTCGCCGATGCCGGACTCATCGGCCTTCCAAATGCCGGCAAATCAAGCTTGATAAATGTCCTTACTCATTCAAAATCCAAAATCGGCGAATATCAATTTACAACTTTAGAGCCGGCTCTTGGCGATATGTTCGGATATATAATTGCAGATATCCCCGGTCTTATAGAAGGAGCATCGGTTGGAAAAGGTCTTGGGCATAAATTTTTACGGCATATAAAAAGGACCAAAGTCCTTTTCCACTGCTTGTCTCTTGAAAATGAAGATTTGGTAAAAGCATATAAAGTCATCAGGAATGAATTAAAAGAATACAGTCCGGAATTAGCAGAAAAAAAAGAAGTGGTGATTATGACAAAAACAGATTTGGTAAACGAAAAGGCTTTAGAAAAAGCCGTGAAAAAAGTTTCAAAACTAAATCAGGAAATTTTAACTGTTACGGTTTTAGACGACGATTCCGTAAAGAAATTAAAAGACAGTTTGATTAAAATCTTAAGAAAAGTAAAATGATCATATGGATAAGTCAAAATATATAGCTACTATAGGATTAGAGATTCACGCAGAGCTCAAAACAAAGACAAAGATGTTCTGTGCTTGCAAAAATGACCCTGATGAGGAAAAGCCAAATACCAACATTTGTCCTATTTGTACGGCACAGCCGGGGACTTTGCCTGTTTTAAATATTGAAGCTATCAAACATGTCTTGAAAGTTGGTCTTGCCTGCGAATCAAAAATCGCGGACCTGCCTGCCGCGACGAATTTTAAAGGAAGCACGGCGCAGGCAGGCTTTACAGAATGGGACCGAAAACATTATTTTTACCCGGATATTCCGAAGGGCTATCAGTTAAGCCAATATAAATATCCGCTTGTTACCGGAGGTTCTATTAATAATGTAAAGATAACCAGAATTCATTTGGAAGAAGATACCGCTAAGTCCTCGCATGACAAAGGAGACTTTTCTCTTGTAGATTTTAACCGAGGAGGCGTGCCTCTTATGGAGCTTGTTACAGA
>CAYPMZ010000066.1:0-2813 GCA_964412245.1 uncultured Candidatus Saccharibacteria bacterium | reverse complement strand
CCCCCCACACCCCCCTTCCGCCATGCCCTCGCGATTGGCGGCGGCGTTTATTTCTTTTCTTGTCCTTGCCCCACCCTCCCAGTGCGCGGACAAGTTTTTTGAACTCCCTTTGATCATGTTAATCATTGTAGCATTATAATACTCTATAGACCAATAGTACAACAAATGATAAACTGTGTACAAGCCATATGAAATCCCTAAACAGAAAACTTGGAGAGCGATTAAAGAAAATACGCCTAGAAAAAGGCATGTCCCAAGGGGACATTGCCAATAAACTTGGCGTACACCGAAGCTACATAAGCGGAATAGAGCGCGGCGTTCGCAATCCTACTGTTAAAAATGTCGAAAGAATAGCCGAGGCATTAGGTATTAGTCCGCATACACTTTTGCAATAAACTATGGAACAAAATCTCGCCAATTTTATAAAGTATTGCCTCGGCTATGTGAAGCTCACTCGTGAGCGAACAGTTGCCGCGCAACAAAAATATTCCGTCGAATTGCCGAAAGAACATTTTGGATTGGTTGGGTTGCTCAATGGCGACACAGATGGCAGTACTGGCGAGTTAGTCAATCTCGAAACTTTTTATTCCTACGACCCGAAGGAAGTGCCAAAGGCGAAAAAAGAACAATATGAAAAAGAAAAGGAGTTGGCAAATAAAATTGAGGATATCTACAACAAATATCGCAACGATCAATTTACGAAACAGATAGTTTTCAATTTCGGATATTTTGAAATTGAAATACCCATTGAAGCTAATGGCGATACGATTGATTTAGAAAACGAGGAAACCGAGGAAGTTGTGCCAGTTAAGACAAAAATTGATAGATATCCTTTGTTTGCTTTGCCGGTAAGAATTGAAAAAGAAAAAAGCAAAGGCGGAATGGATAAGTATTTTATTTACGCCGTTGACCCAGAAATTCAAGTCAATATCGGAATGTTGGAATCAATCCTCGGCGAGGATTTGTATTTCCAGCTCTTGGAAGGAATGGGCAAATATGAGATGGACGGTCGTCTATCTTTGCCCATAACCGAATTGGAGATTTTTAAGGAAATTTGGCACGAGATAAAATCAAAATTACGATTGAAAGAAGCAAATTTTGATGAAAAATCTTTTTCACTTGAAGAAATCAAAATTGCTTTAAGTCCAAAAGCAAATTATTTCCTCGCCGAGGATTTAGCAAAACTTGCTCAATTACCAGAGGAAGAACTTGCTAAAACGGCTCTCACGAGTTGGGCAGATGATGAGGGATTAAATATTGAGGGCGATACCCCCCACGAAAAAGAGTTATATTTTCCATTTCTTTATGACAAATACCAACTTTCCACACTTTCAATACTTGGGAATAAGGCGGCGATCATTCAGGGACCGCCCGGAACTGGAAAGTCGGAAACAATCTCAAATATCCTTTGTCATCTCGCCGCAACCGGCAATCGCGTGCTTTTTGTGAGCCAAAAAGCACAAGCACTCAAGGTTGTAAAAGATAAACTCAAGAAGCTTGACGTAAAGTATTTATATGGATATTTGCCAAATCCAAATTCTGCCCAAATCGGCGAGGAAGATGAAGCTGACGGTATTGCACCGCAGTTGAGCGCGTTAGGGGCTCATATTGAAACACTTGGCTATAAATTCAATGCGAGGAAACATTCGGTGGAATATAGCGGTGGCAATACCTCCATTCCCTCGATTGAGCAAGTTGTTGATGAAAAAGACAAATATCGCAATGCTCTTAACGAAGTTATCGCGACACAACAAAAATATTATCAGCTTCATCAGGAGCTTTTAGGATTAAGTGAATACGATATCGATATTTCCGATTTTGCAGGCTTTGCAAAAAGTTTTTCGTCTGCAGAGTGGAAAGAGATAAAAGCCGCAAAAGCAGAAATAGAATCTCTTGGCAAAGTTATCAAAAAATATGAACGAAGCGACGAGAAAAAAGAATTTGACAATCTTTTTTCACAGCTTGATCTGAACGGAAAACATTTTGCCGAAGCCATAGGAAAGTTAAGAGACGATGTTGCGAGAACTGGATATGATCGTCGCTCAAATTTTTTCCGTAAGCTAAACAATATTGGCCGCAATTTTCGCCTCGGCGATGTTCGAGGTAAACTTCCACGCGAAGTTGTTGATTATATAGATAAGGTTTTAACAAGCGATATATCGCGTAGCGTAGCGACAAAAAATCTTGATTCGCTTTACACTCATTGTTATTACTACGAGAACATTCAGCGTTTGGAAAATGCCGAGGAAAAATTGGGGCAGAGATTAAGCACTTGTGGTGTTTCTGATGAGGAATTTGATGTTATAGATGGGAAGATTGATAGCTCAACACTTTCGGAGTTGGAAGAAGTGAAAAATAAAATCTTGCGCGTTCAAGAGATAAAATCAGAACTACAAAAACTTGCGAAGGCGGATAGCACAAACAAAATAGGTTCTGCGTTAAAACGCGCAGAACAGGAACGGGTCAAGCGGGTCGCTTTATATATTCAAAATATCGTCAATAAAGGGATTGTAGAAAAATGGAAACAAGGAATTACGATAAAACAAATTGTCAGAAAGCTCGCGTCAGCTTTTGGAAAATCAAAGAAAGCGTTTAAGACATTTGATAATCTCCGAAAAGATAGCGATAACTTCAACGCCATTTTAGACCTCATTCCGATTTGGATAATGGAACTTGATGACGCGAGCCGTATTATTCCGCTCGAAGCCGGAATATTTGACTATGTGATTTTGGACGAAGCGTCGCAATGCAATGTCGCCTACACCTTGCCAGTAATGTACCGAACAAACCGAGTGCTTTTTGTGGGCGATAGT
>CAYPMZ010000065.1:0-2819 GCA_964412245.1 uncultured Candidatus Saccharibacteria bacterium | reverse complement strand
CCCATAAACCAGTAAAGAGACTTTACGTAAAGGGAACCATCAAGGCGACTCCGGAAAACCGTTCCACAGAAGGGGATAAAACAGAGGTCACCATCCCGTCTGGCCTTCCAGCTTTCTGGTATGAGAGACTGATTTTTCCAAAAGGTCGAAAAAGTGTTAGCGTCCAAAGGGGTATGACCCGACTTCTTTAAACGCTTCAACATCTCTTCACCTTTGATGGAATACTCGCCTCTCTTCAACATTGTTTCCAAACGAATGTTGAGGGTCTGATTGTTGATAGTGATAATGTTTGGCCTGCTTTCAGCCCAACCATTATTCATCAACAGTGTTAAAACAACAGCCGACAAGACAAGAACCAGATAGAACTTCATTCTTTCCATTTTTTCTCCTTGTTAGCACAGACTTGTTGAAGAACTTGTTACTCTTGCAAGTAAACCTAAACATTATTTTACACAGTAAAAGTATTTTGTCAACTAAGCATATTGTTGCAGCAAAATAGTGGAGTATTATAATTATATAGGTTATTAGTTTAATTTTTTAATAACATGTTAAATACAAAAAAGACTGGTTTGGCTTTGGGTGCTTTTGTGGGATTGGGGCATTTGGTTTGGAGCATTTTAGTCTTTTTAGGATGGGGTCAAGGGTTTCTAAATTTTATATTTGGTTTACATTCGTTGACTACGCCTGTAACAGTAGTTGGTTTTGACCTTATGCGTTCAGTATGGCTTGTAGTCGTAACCTCAATAGTCGGTTATGTCTTTGGATTTGTTTTTGCTTATATCTGGAACAAAGTTCATAAATAAGTGATATAATTAGTTTTTATTAGCAATTAATATTTTATATATTATGGCAAAAGGAGATTCACATCCAAAAGAGAGACCGCCAAAAAAGCCAAAACAGCAGTAGGCAACAAAATAAAACACCAGAAAAACTCTGGCGTTTTATTTTGTTATATAATAGAATACAAATCATATGGAAAATACATTCGGAATAAAAACTTTATTTTTTTATATTTATCAGAGAGTTACCCTTGGCCTTGTACTTTTAATATTGGGAGCAAATCTGCCAGGCATCAGCCAATTTATCATTTCTATGGGAAATATAAATCTAGGACAAACTTCCATTGAAACAGTCAATAGAGTGGGGAATATTCTTATGGCTATAATTATTCTTCTTTCCCTGTTTATCATAGTTCTTGGATTAGTCCTGAGTATAATAAAATATATAAGCAGCACTTATATTCTTGAAGACTATGCCCTCGTATTAAGACACGGCCTCATTGGAAAAACCGAAGTGCTGATTCCTTACAAACAAATACAATCTGTGGATACGAACCAGAGTATATTTCTTAGGATTATAGGTTTGAGCAATCTCGTAGTTTTGTCAGCCGGAAACGAGGAAGGGAGAAGCGGAGTGAAAGCAGATGAAGTCTTTCGCGTAATAGATAGCCGTATCGCGGAGTATCTAAAAGAAGAACTTCTAAGGAGAGCAAACCTTCGCTAAGAAAAACAGTAATTACTGCTGCTTGACATTTCTCACCACGTAGTATAATATTAAAACTAATTAGGAAAGAGTTTGGATATTTGAGAGATTAGTCGTCTTTCGTTTCAAAGGAGTTCTTAAGGTTTATTAGGTGCGGTAATTTTTTTAGAATGAAGAAATTATATGTAGGTGGTGTTTCTTATAACACTACAGAGAGCGGTTTATCAGATGCTTTTTCAAAAGCAGGGGAAGTAGCTTCAGTTGCTATCATCATGGACAAAATGACAGGTAGATCAAAAGGCTTCGGCTTTGTAGAAATGGCAACCACAGATGGCGCAAAAGCTGCCATAGATATGTGGAATGGTAAAGAGCTAGATGGCAGAAAATTGACAGTCAACGAAGCAAGACCAAAAGAAGAGAGACCATCAAGATACTAAATTAAACTATAGTATTTCAAAAAATAGTCCGCCGGAAGGCGGGCTATTTTTGTTTTATTAAAGTTGTTTATAATGCCAACTTGACAGGTTCTTACAGTTAGACTATACTGGTTTTAACTTTAAAAAGACTGAGTTGCGGGTGTAAAGTGTTATAAAGTAGGCCGGATTAAGTTGCTAATATCTTGCTTATACAAATAAGTTAAAATTTAAGAAGGAATAAATAAACCTTTCGTGGAGGGGTGTTTTTTTGTTTTTAAATTTTAGCTTATTTCATTCAGTAAGTGTTTTTATCAGTAGTTTTATTAATTTTTTAATAGAAATGAAGAAAACAGAAAACGTTTTAACTAGAGATACTGCCGGAAAGAAACTGGAAAAGAAATATTTCAGCAAGTTCAAAGAACCTCTAATAGATGTGCCTAATTTGGTTGATCATCAGGTCAAATCATATGAATGGCTGCTTAAAGAAGGAATTGCCGAAGTATTCAAGGAATTTTCTCCTATAAAGGATTACGCTGACAAAAAGTTTGAGCTGTCATTTACTTCATTTGAAATAGGCGAGCCAAAATATAACGAGTTTGAAGCCAAGGAAAAAAAGATTTCATATGATGGACAGCTCAAAGTAAAAGTTAAACTAAAAAATAAGACTCTCGGCACAGACACTCAGCAGGAAATATTCCTCTCAGATGTTCCTTTGATGACAAGCCATGGCACTTTTATCATAAACGGAATTGAAAGAGTCATTGTTCCTCAGCTTGCAAGATCATACGGAATATTTTTCACTTTAAATGACACAAAAGGCAAAAATCTTTTTGGAGCAAAAGTCATACCATCAAGAGGGGTCTGGCTTGAAATAGAGTCTGAAGCGGACGGCGCCATATATGTAAAAATAGACAAAAAAAG
>CAYPMZ010000064.1:0-2952 GCA_964412245.1 uncultured Candidatus Saccharibacteria bacterium | reverse complement strand
GCAAGCTTGGCCAATATGAGAGCGGAAGGCGCTTTGTGGTATGACAACCATAGCAGCACTTACACTGGTTTCTGCGCAGATCCAATAGTAGAAAATGCATCTACATCTATAGCATCAGCAGGAGGTTCTATGTCTTGTGCATTACCTGCAGATGGAAGTCTTTTCTCAATAGTATCACCATTGAAGACAACCCCAACAGTAGGCTGGTGTGTTGATTCAAATGGATATTCAGGAACTTCGGCATCAACAACAGCAACTGCGGCAAATTGTAAATAAGAGCTGTAAAAATATATGACAAAAAATCCGCCTCTGGCGGATTTTTTGTTTTGTCTTTTCATATAAAAAAGTTATTAGCCCGTTAAAGTTTTTACTAACGCCCAATATCATTGTTTCTGCAGAAACAATGATATTGGGCAGAAAAAGTTAGTTTGAAAATTTGGAGAATAGCTATATAATATAGACATAATTAATATAAGAGATAATTATACTCTAAAGGTCGCTAACTTTTTTATTAGTAAAAATTTTCTCGGGTAAATATTATGAAGGTTTTTAAAAAAGATGAAGGTTTACCCGAACACCAACCTAGGCATTATTACAGTGTTTTCAACAGGATTTAATAAAAATATAAAACAATGAAAAGCTCATTTTACTCACCTTTATTGTTACAACGCAACAAAAACACGATATCTAGGTTGGTGTCTGGGTTTACCCTCGTAGAAATCATCGTTGTAATCGCTATTATGGGCGTGCTTTCGGCAATTGTTTACAGCTCATTCAATTCTGCCAAAGCGCAAAGCAGAGATCAGAGGAAAATTTCTGACATAGCCGGTTTACAGCTATCTTTAGAATCATATTTTAATCACAACCACGAGTATCCTGCGGATCTGCAATCTCTTGTGCCTCAATATATCTCTTCAATACCGGCTTCACCGACGCCAAGTGATGAATATAATTATTTTCCGATGAGCAATAGCGGCTCAAACATCTGCATCTCATATCAGCTTTGGGTGAAGTTGGAAACGAATAATGCAGCGGCAATCAATTCAAAAAAAGGTTTCAATTCTTCAGCTTCACCGCTTGCAAACAATATGGTTTACTGCGGGACTGGCGCGGCAAAAACTATAGACGCTTCTTCCGATTATTTGATATACGATGTTGTAATTCCATAAAATTTATCCCGTTAGAAATCCAAGAGATGAAATAGAAACATATAAATAAAATGAAAACTAAAAATATAAAAGTCGAAAGCAAAATGTTCCTAATTAAGATTTTCTAATTGGGATGTTTTTGATATATTTATTTTTTTTTATACTGGGAACCATTATCGGCAGTTTTATAAATGTCGTGGTTTTACGGCACAAGACCGGCAGATCATCCGTTACCGGCAGATCACAATGTTTTTCTTGCGGGAAAAAACTTTTCTGGTATGAGCTTGTTCCAATCTTCAGTTTTTTGTTTTTAAAAGGCAGATGTCTGGATTGCAACAGCAGTATTTCATATCAATACCCAATCGTGGAATTTATAACAGGCCTGTCATTTTTTGGAATATCCTGGAAGATCGGCTTATCTTCCTCCTTGCCTTTATATTTACTGATAGCTTCCGTGCTTATTGCGATATCAGTTTATGATTTTAAACATAAAATAATACCAAATGGAATGGTATTTATTTTTGATTTTTTGGCGCTTATGGCTTTATTTGTGAGTCAGGGATTTTATGCTTCATTTTCAATGCCGGGCCTTTATAATCTTTTGGCCGGTCCGATACTTTTTTCTTTCTTTGCTTTTCTGTGGATCATCTCTTCCGGCAAATGGATGGGTTTTGGAGATGCCAAACTGGCTTTGGGAGTAGGATGGGTGCTGGGGTTTTCAGGGGGTATTTCTTCAATTATTATGGCTTTCTGGATAGGAGCAATCTGGAGTCTATCAATGCTCGCTTTACAGAAGTTGAAGATATCTCATTTCGGCCTTACAATTAAAAGCGAGATTCCTTTTGCGCCATTTATTATCATTGCTTTTTTCCTGCAGTTTTTTACGGGATGGAACCTAATAATGCTATTATGAAAAATCAAAATTAATATACGAAAATTTTTCTACGAATAATGACAAAATCCTACGAAAATTTAGATAAACATATGAATAGGAAATAAAATCAAGAATAAAAATGACAATTCAAAATTCAAAATTTAATTTCATATTTCCTAAAAAGCTAAAAAGCTACAAGCTACAAGCTAGCCGCGGGTTTACTCTTGTTGAACTTTTGGTAACTATTGTGATTTTTGTTTTGCTTACGGGGATAGTTCTTTTTAATCAAAATAGTTTTAATAGCGGAATTCTTTTGAAGAATCTAGCATATGACATAGCTCTTAATATAAAACAAGCTCAAAATTACGGTATTGCCGTAAAAGAGTTTAAAGGACCGTCTGTATCATCTTTTTCTTCTTACGGAGTCTATTTTGATCTTGCAAATAATAAAAATTTTATTCTTTTTGCCGATACCACAGGCCCTGATGGCAGTCCAGATAGCCGATTTAGCGGAAACTCTTTATGCCCAGTCGGCGATCCGGAATGCATCCAAAGGTATTCTATCGGAAGGGGAAGTTTCATAGAAAAGATTTGCACGGGCTTGGATCCTTTATGTCCGGATCAAGCACAAGTATTGACCATACTTTTTAAGAGACCAAATCCCAATGCCCTGATATATTATGAAGGAAGTCTATCAACATCAACCTCTGCAAGAATTATTGTTTCTTCGGCAAGCAACGCGACAACAAGCGTTATAGTAACAAGCGCAGGCCAAATTTATGTTCAGTGATATACGAAAATTATGCGAATATTGCGAATGACCACGAATAAAAATAAAATCAAGATGATAAATAGAAATTCAAAATCTAACCCTGTATTTCCTAAAAAGCTAAAAAGCTACAAGCTACAAGCTAATCAAGGATTCACCCT
>CAYPMZ010000063.1:0-3273 GCA_964412245.1 uncultured Candidatus Saccharibacteria bacterium | reverse complement strand
ATAAAGAACAAGTGGGGAAAGATTACTTATAACTTTCCATTCTTGTCATACTCTTTATAAAGTTTATCTATCCGACCTTTTAAATCCTCATCTTTTCCTATATAGGCGGGGATTCCATAATAAATACACGTATCTGTGTGTTCTCTCAAAAAGAGGTCAGTTATTTCAGAATCTTCCATTGTTCCAATTTCAATGTCCATCCAGTCATCTTCTGTTGGTTTTTCATCTTGTAATATAAAATATTTTTCTTTGTAATCAATTTGATATTTCATTAGTATATTGTCCTTTTTTACTTCTTATTGGAAATTTTCTTAAATTATTAACCTTATCATATAACCTGTGGCATTTCGCACATAACCTCATCCAATTTTCTCTGTTTCTTGTATAATTCTTACTCTTGCTTGCCCAATGAATATAATGACCAGTTAAATTTCCCGTTTGGCAATGTTCACAAGTTGTAGGTTCTCCATAAGTTTTACGAATCCACAAATGAATCCCGCAGTAACCAACATTATCCCCTTTCCACTGGTGGGCTTTCTCCCCCTTATAATCATTTTTAAAATATTTATGTCCATTTTTGAACCAACTATTTGGATTTTTTCCTATTTTATACTTCATATTATTTATTGCGTTTATGAACCATTGCTTGATTATGGCTTCCCCCCAATTATTCTCTACCCACTATCTCATCAGCTTCACGGTGTTGGTTGTGATTTTCGGCTTCGGTTAAGTGTTCAAAACATCCCCTTTGCCGAACGGGGCTTTCGCCCTCACAACCAACGCAGTAAAGCCGATGATGTTAAAGAACTACAATTTTAAGTTTTTGTTCATCTTAAGTTATTTAGTTTAGCTAGTAAATCTTCTAAAACTTCATTACGACCTTTTATCTTTTCACAATCAAAACATCTGCCTAGTAAATGATTCTCTAAATTATAACATTTGCCTTTAGGTAATTCCTGTTTCATCCCCTTCACCCTCTTTATAATCCCATCTAGGTCTTTTTGTTTCTGGTCTTTTCTGATTGCTTCAATAAATCCTTTCCACTCATCTTTGTGCCAATTCATATCTCCTTTGGCAAAGGCTTCAGCTAATCGCCCCAAATCAAATTTCTTTAATATTTTCTCAATTTCTTTGTTAGGTAGATAGGGCATGGTTAGTTATCTAAACTTTTAAAGATTAAAGCTGAAAAGAAAATCAGCCAGCCGAGAATCATACCTCCTATAAATAATAATGCGTTGTGGTTCATTGTTTTATTTTAACTTGATAATGGTTGGGGTTCTATTTTTTTTAATTTCTGGGTTTAATTTTTTTGTTTCTTCTGCCTTATCTAATTCCGGTATGGATATATTCTCTCCTATCAATTTTCTCTTATCGTGAGATACTAGCCAGTCCACTCTTTCCCTCGTTTTTTCAATAATATTATCTAGATCTTTCGGGCAATCCCTCTCTATTTGAGCTAAATCATCAGCATCCATCAAGGGGTTGTATGACTCATACCATCCTGTATATTTGTGATAATCTGGGGCAATACTAATTATATATTTTCCGTTTATTTGTCGACCTTTTAATTGAACCACTTCACCAAATTTTTGAGCATAAAGAGCTTTTTCCAATTCATCAACTTGAATTGAAACTCTATCTAAAGCAGTAAAGCCGTATTTCACACGAAAATATTTCTCTATTTTTGGTGTCATTGTCATATGTTTAATAGAGGTGCATTATCTTTTTCCTTATTCCAGAAAGCTATTAATGCTCCGAATTTATCCTCAAGTTGTAATGGCGTGGTAACTACCGGTGCAAACTTCTTTTTGTTTGAAACAGGCAAGAACTCTATTATTTTCTTCAGTTTTTCAAAAGTGTGTATTTTTACCATTCTTTCGCAAGCTGATCTCTGTGTCTTGTTTCCAAACCACTTGTTATAAGACGGGTTCACATTCTTGAATAAATCTATTACTAGGGGTATTTCTCGCGAGCTTGGCTCGCTAGTATTATTATCTTTACTTAACTTAACTTTACTTAACTTAACTTGAGTTAACGGAATGTTAACATTTTGTTTACATGACTCTGTATATGACCCATTTTCCTTTATTTGTAGCCGTTTTTTCTCATCTACATACATCGTTTCTTTATATCTATCCTTCAAAATCGTATTATGAATAAGCCAGTGTTTAATTACTATTACTCCACTTTCAAATGGCAGAACAAACCTTTTCCCTAATAAAACCTTAAGATCATCATCAGAAGCGCCTAGCATTCTAACTATCTTTTTAGGATTTACAAATCCATCATCATCAGCATACATACAAAGTTGAAAATATAACTCTCTTGAAGATGTGGGCATATCAAGAAAAGCATCGCTAGCCACTATCTTCAAACTAAATAATCTTCTTTGTGCCATATTATTTTTTAACTACTATTCCACTAACTCTTATAATCTCCATCACTTTAGCTTCTATCTGTCTTATTCTCTCTCTAGTTAAGCCAAATATTTTACCAGTTTCTTCAAGTGTATGAGTTATTCCATCTTCAAGGCCATGCCTGTATTCCATAATCTTTTTACTTCTTTCTTCCATAGGAGTTTCTGATAATGCAGTTCTCAAATTTAGTTCTCTTTTTTTCATAGTGTAATTATATTACCTGTCAAATCCCTGTCAAATCCTATTATGTTGATAACTTTAATAATAGCGTTTTTTGTTGCTGGTAAAACCCTCCTTTTCCATGTATTCCTCCGGATCGGGAATTGATATTCCCGTAGCAGCACTTATCTTATCCAAATATTCGCCCATTTCTGCCTTCGTTAGCTCTGTGGTGGACATTGGCACCTTTATCTCCTTTTTCACGCCTAGAACCTCAATTTTGATGAATTTAGGGGGTAAAAGCGCCCTTTTGAAGTAAGAATGCAGGTCTTGGGCGTTATTTCCCGTTTCTGCCTCGATTAAGGTTAAAAAAGTCCAATAAAATTTATTCTGCTGTGTTGTCCGGATTGGCTGATAAATTGATACTACAGCAATCTTGCCTTCATGATCCTTTAGAAATTGATTGAAAAGTGCTTTGTGCGTTTCACTTGAAAAGCTCATCTTTCCATCTACTATCTTTAAATTGAAGTTTCTTGCCATTTTAGAATAATGTTTCTTTATCTTGTAATATTCGGTACGACACAAATCCGAACGGATCTTTAAAGTCAGAATGTTCTATTTTTATACCTCTCTTTTTCTCTAGGTTGTAAATGGCTCGGTGATACTGGGACAGATACATTTCTCTTAAAAAGACTTG
>CAYPMZ010000062.1:0-3354 GCA_964412245.1 uncultured Candidatus Saccharibacteria bacterium | reverse complement strand
TCTCCTCTTTCCAAGTCGGATTCAAAGCGTGTATATAATCCCCGAAAGTATAAGGAGAAATCTCCTCAAAAGTATTTTTATAAAGCTCTATGCCATTGTCCTCGGCGTCCACTGGCTGGATAATCTTTCTGTCTATCTTGTCAAAAACTCCGTATGATCCTGCAACTTTTCTGCCAAAATGCTTCCATACGAGGCCCGCAGTCGCATAAGGAACCCCATTTTTTCTTTTTTTATGAAAAGTGTCCTGGTGGTGATCAAACTTCAATTTTTTTGGATCGTAAGTTCTGCCGACATCAAAGACATATTTGGCTGTAGCTAAGACTTTCGGGTCTCTTGACCTTATTATATTTAAAGGTTTCTTCAAATATAAGGACAACGTCGCCACAGCAAATGATTCATCAGGATGAAAAGTGCCGTCATGGACAGCGACTCTCGTTTTTTTACTTTTTTGAGATGGCATCTTTTATCTGTTCAATATCTTTGTGGATTTCACTGACCTTTCTTATCATATCTTTGATTTCAAATTCTTCTTTTTGAACCTCCTCTTCCGTCTTTTCTTCAAGACTCTTTTCATGTTTGAGCCCTGAAAGGATAATCCTGTCTCCAATAAAAAATGAGACAAAAAGCCCTGTTAAAAGCAACATGACTGTTGTCCAAATAATCGTGTTTGGCTCGTAAAAAATATAAAACCATATCCCGCCCTTTGTCATAAGGATATCTGCCGTATGCCAAATCCCTCTCCAGAAAAGCACAACACCGACACCTCCAATAAAGGCGTAGATTATGGATCTGTGGCTCAATCTAACTCTTACCCTATCCTCCAATCTGTCAAAATATTTTATAATTGATCTATAAAGCATGATTTTTAAGTATATAATTGGTAACAATATAATTATACATGAAAAGACCTTTTTTGCCTTTAATCTATAATATCTTTGGTTTCAGATAATTCAAGCACTTCAGTATTATCAAAATATGGAGTTTTTAATCCTTGCTCCCAAGTCCATCCATGATATGCAGCTCTAATCATTTTACCAATATCCCCGTGCAATACTATTAAAACAGTGTCTTTTGGATGTCTTTGTTTTATTTCATCTAATACTTTTTTAGCACGTATAAGAAGTGCTGGAAAATTTTCCGCCCCTTCTGCATCTAAAAAATAATCTACCTTCTCTGTCTTAAGAATTTTTTTAGAATATTTTGGAATCTCAGATATTGGCTTACCTGTTAGAACTCCAAAATCTCTCTCTATTAAATGTTTATCGGAAATAATTTCATCAATTCCAAGTTCTTTAGAAATAATATGGGCGGTTTCATAAGCCCGTTTTAATGGTGAAGTATAAATTATATCTATATTATGACTTTTGAGTTTTTGAGCAACCTTTTTTGCTTGTGTACGTCCTAATTCAGTCAATTCATTATCTCGCCTACCATTTAATACTCCAGATACATTGTCCGTATCTTGGCCATGACGAACTAAAAATATTATAGGTTTTTTGATTTTATTTTCCATGATACCTTACTTGGACATCGGATGTCCAAATACTAAATTTGCTTTCGATTTATGACTCATCTAATATAATTCTTTTCTTGAATTTTCCTTTTTCTGTCGCTTTCTTTTTTCTGACTTTCAGAACTTTTTTC
This sequence comes from uncultured Candidatus Saccharibacteria bacterium, assembly GCA_964412245.1. Lineage (GTDB taxonomy): Bacteria > Patescibacteriota > Minisyncoccia > Phycocordibacterales > GWA1-40-21 > Bog-1340. The sequence continues at coordinate 1,710 of CAYPMZ010000062.1, read as the reverse complement.
TTATTAAACTTCTTATAATCAGCTACTGCGTCAATGACCTCCATCAAGTCGGCAAATTCTTCTATGCTTTCATCTTTTTTGAATTCTTCAAACTCTTCCAAAAATTTCTCCTTCAATTTCCGCCAGTATTCCGCACCACTAGCAACGTGAGTAATGGCCTTCTCCCCTTTCTTCCTTATATTTTCTGGAATTTTATCCCTGACTAATTTATTGTATTTCATATCTAATTTTCAGATTCTTCCATCTGCTCCTTGGCCTTTTTAATCGCATACTTTGTCATTTCCTCCACAGATATTCCCAATCTTTCAGCAACTTCTTCAATATAATCAGGATTTGATGCATCATTCCCGTCATAAGGAGCGAATACGATTATGTCACATAATATATCTTCTGCTGTCATACCTTCCTGTTTAGCAAAATCCTCAATCATCTGATCTATCTCAGCTTCTCTATTCTCAAAATTTGGTAGACCTTCCATGTAAATTTTATCTTAATTTCATTAAAATAAGCCCATACTTTTTAATCTTACCGCGGTAACCGGGGAAACTATGATATATCTTTTCTAATTCCGATTCTGTCTTAGTTTTAGGATTAATATCAACAGGATTATACTTTTTAAGCATAGCACTAATTGACCTAAACTTTTTAACTAAACTGACTCTCTTTCTAAATTTTAATTTACCGCAGACAAATATAAGTGTGTCACCTTTTGATATTGACCTATACTTCTCTGTCCCAGCGCGTGTCTCAATCTTTTTCTTACCACTCTTAATAGCATTAAAGATATCTCTATTGGCAGATCTAAATCTCAATGTGTATTCTTTATTGTCCATATATTTTTTTATATTTCCTTATTATATGATTCTGGACAAGTTGGTTTTCTACATATTTTTTCTGAATATTCTTTGGCAAAAGATAAAATTCTCTGACGACTTTCCGACAAGAAGAAGATTTACAACTACATTCCATAGACCATTTACCGCTCCAGAATTTTCTATCAGACCACTCGGTTAACGAATAATCAAAAGTAATCTCTTGTCCGGTTTTTATATTTTTTAGAGCGATAAGATTGTTAAAATTCTTTATTATCGCATTTGCATCGCATGAGTGATTGACGAAAATATATGGCTCATACAAATCCAGATATTTTGAATGTGCTATCTGTAAAGGATCCGATCTTTTCTCTGCTCCGCTTTCAACTCTTTTTCTCAATTCTGGACTAGATACTTCTTCACCTTTCATACGGCAAATTAGCTCTCCTTTTTTAATTAGCTTAATAGCAAATGCTCCTTTTCCTTCAATCTTAGATTTCTTAATTTTAAATTTAAGCCCCATGACACTTCTTATATTTCTTACCACTTCCACAAGGGCAAGGATCGTTTCTTCCGCAGTTTGCATATTCGCTCTTTACTTTTGTGGCGGAAGAATTATCGCCCTTTCTTTCTGCTCCGACCATTTTCATACTTTTTTGAGTCTCTTTTAGTTTTTCTTCTTCTCTCTGAAACGCTCCGGCGCCAATATGAGGCAATAGTTCAAGCACTTGGGCATTAATAGCTTCCTGCATTTCCTTGAAAAGTCTAAGGCCTTCTCTTTTGTATTCCACAAGCGGATCTCTCTGTCCATAAGCGCGAAGATTTACACTGCCTCTCAAATAGTCCATCATTTCCAAGTGATCTACCCAGAAAAAGTCTATTGCTTGAAGCATTATCA
>CAYPMZ010000061.1:1455-3358 GCA_964412245.1 uncultured Candidatus Saccharibacteria bacterium | reverse complement strand
TTGAAAAAGCTGAAAAAAGAATTGCCGGAGCTCCCTTGGCAGAGAAGGGAAAGATATTTGAAAGTCTTTAATCTCAAAGAGCACGATGCGGAAAGTTTTGTCGGTAATATTGAGCTCGGAGATTTTTTTGAAAAGGTTATTTCTGATATATCTGCAAACAGAGATTTAGTAAAACTATCTTCAAATTTGATCGCTTCTGACCTTGTCGGTCTTATGTCAAAAGATTCTAATATCAAATATCCTGATCATAAGAAATTCGCGAAGATTGTGATTATGTTTGGAGAAGGAAAGCTTTCTTCAAGAAGTGCCAAAGATTTATTGGCAAAACTTCTTAAAGAAGATATTGATCCTGAAAAAGTCGCTGAAAAAGAAGGGCTTATACAGCATAGCGATGAAGGTGTCATAAAATCTATTCTTGAAAAGCTGATAGCTGAAAATCCAAAAGTAGTTGCGGATTATAAAGCAGGGAAAGAAGCATCTTTGCAATTTTTCGTAGGGCAGGCGATTAAAGCCACAAAAGGTTCGGCAAATCCACAGATTATTAAAAAAGTTCTGCTTTCTATCTTGTCTTAAAAAATTATGCAAAAGTAAAGGCGCCTGGAGGGACAAAGTCCACAGGCGCCTCTTTCTTACTGTCTGATCCTCTGACGGGCTCTTGCTGCAGCAGCGAGCCTCTCCTTGTGCTCGGCTTCCGACGTCAACAAAGGGAGCATCTCGCGTAGTCTTTCGTGCATGACTCCGAGCCACAGACCGATCCCCTGGCTCCGCAGAGTGTTGCTTGATCTTAGGGAACGCCCCAAAATCTCTGATGTCAAAAGCAGGGACGCCCAGATTCCAAACATTGCACTTGCGATTAACACGACTCGGAGACAGTTTTCGGTAGTGTAGTAACCGAGAAAGTCCTCACTGTACTGGGAAATTTTTTCCCAATTCCAGGTGTTCGTGTTGATGACACTCTGCCACCACTCTGAAACTTTCTGCATCAGATCCGACATTCCCATCACCTCCTCAAAGGACTTGATCTAAAGAAATCTTATCATACTTTGATATTTCTGTCAAGCTAAACAAAAAATAAGACTTTGATTAGACGTAAATTAGAAGAGCCCCCATCAGTGTTAATACTTGTGGGGGCTCTGTACTGCTCTGCGACCTTGCCGCCGACGATGTTGGCTAGGCCGCGATCCTGTGCGCGATCGCTTCAGCTCCGCGCGCGCCGCACGGGTGGCCACGAATGGCCGTGAGTCGGGTTCGCATGGAAACCTCCTCAGTTGGTTGGCGTTATTTTTCGTCCTGTTAATAGCAGGACCAAAGAACTAGCTTATCCCTAAATGCGATAAGCTTTTTTATTATAGCAAGCGATATTCATTCGTCAATCTATTAATGGTATAATTATTTAGATGAAGAATCTCGGAATCAGAAGTCATAAAGCAAAAATCTACATAGGCACAGATCATGCCGGTTTTATGATGAAAGAGAAGCTCATACCTTTTATAAAAAAACTCGACTATGAAGTGGTGGATTGCGGAGCGTATGTTCTTGATTCAAAGGATGATCAGCCAAATTTTATATCTGCCGTGGCTCGGGCCGTTGCCCTGAATCCCGAGCATGTAAAGGGAATTATTCTTGGCGGCTCCGGAGAAGGCGAAGCTATTGTTGCAAACAGATTTCCAAATGTTCGGGCAATTGTTTTTTATGGAAATCCGGGAATTTTTTCTAAACTTGATATCATAAAGCTTGGCAGGGAACACAATGATTCAAACGTACTTTCACTTGGAGCAAGGTTTTTAAGCTTGGGCTCTGCAAAAAAGGCGGTGAAGAAGTGGCTTGAAACGCCTTTTTCAAATGCGGCGCGGCACATTCGCAGGATCAAAGAAACGGAAGCGATTTCCCGCGACATTAAGCA
>CAYPMZ010000061.1:0-1355 GCA_964412245.1 uncultured Candidatus Saccharibacteria bacterium | reverse complement strand
AATTTAGTTCAGGTAGATGTCTGCGACGGCAAGTTTGTGCCGTCAAAATGCTGGCCTTATATCGGTGATGAAAATGGCGACTTCCAGAAAATTATTCACGAAACGGAAGGTTTTCCTTTTTGGCAATCTTTGGATTTTGAGGCGGACCTTATGGTGAAAGATCCGGAAAATATAGCGGAAGACTGGATAAAAGCCGGCGCCAAAAGAATTATTCTTCATATAGAATCATCAACAAAAATTTTAGAATTTATAAAAGCGCTTAGGAAAAAATACGGATATATAGGCGAGTCTGTGGTAAATGTTGAAATTGGAATAGCTTTGGATATTAAAACTCCCAATGAATCTCTCGATAAATATTTAAAACTGGATGAGAACGGACTGCCTCTTGTGGATTTTGTGCAATTTATGGGTATTGATAAGGATGGTTTCCAAGGCCAGAGCCTGGATAATGCAGTGCTTGGAAAAATAAAGAATTTAAGAGAAAATCATTCCGATATGATAATAAGCGTGGATGGCGGAGTAAATCTTGAAGATATGCACGATCTAGTTGAAGCGGGAGTAAATCGTTTAGTTTCCGGTTCAGCTATTTATGAAAGTGAAAACATAAAAGATACTATAGCGGAAATGAGGAACATTTAAATAATTTTACAGAATGAAAACACTGCGACAATACATACAGGAAGCGGAAGAAAAAGGCATAGCAATCGGCCATTTTAATATTTCAAATTTAGAAACGCTACATGGAATTTTCAATGCCGCGCAAAAGTTGAATCTGCCGGTCATTATCGGAGTGGCGGAGGGCGAAAGGAAATATATGGGGACAAAACAAGTCGCTTACTTGGTTAAAAGTTTCCGAGAAGAATATAATTATCCGATTTTTCTCAACGCAGATCACACTTATAGTTTTGAAGGAGTGAAAGAATGCATAGATGCCGGATACGACTCCGTAATATTTGACGGTTCGGCTTTGCCTCATGATGAAAATGTCAAAATTACGAAACAATGTGTGGATTATGCCAGGAAAGTCAATTCGGAGATTATTGTTGAAGCCGAGCTTGGTTTTATCGGAACATCTTCAAAAGTTTTGGATAAATTGCCCGAAGGGGTAAAAATAACCGAGGAATTTTTAACCAAGCCGGCAGTCGCCAAAAAGTTTGTGGAAGATACAGAAATAGACATGCTTGCTCCCGCAGTGGGTAATATACATGGAATGTTAAAGGGTGGAGTAGATCCAGCGCTTAATATAAAAAGAATAAGTGAAATAAAAAAAGCCGCGCAAATCCCTCTGGTTCTGCACGGTGCTTCCGGCAATTCAAAAGAAGATATACAAAAAGCGATTAAAGCCGGAATGAATA
>CAYPMZ010000060.1:0-3370 GCA_964412245.1 uncultured Candidatus Saccharibacteria bacterium | reverse complement strand
CTTACATATAAAGATGGAAAATTTGCGCAGGGCGCAACAAGGGGAGACGGGGAAATAGGCGAAGATGTCACTGAAAATTTAAAAACTGTAAAAAGCATCCCGCTTATTTTACTGAAATCTATTAATATTATTGTGGAGGGTGAATGCTGGTTTTCCAAAAAAGAGCTTGAAAAGCTAAATAGAGAAAGAAAGAAAAATGGCGAAGTCCCTTTTGCAAATACCAGAAACGTCACGGCAGGATCCATTCGCCAGCTTGATCCAAAAGTTGCCGCGGCAAGACGGCTTAATTCATTTATATATGATATTGATAAAATGGACGGAGGAGTGCCGGAGACGCAGGATAAAGAATTAAAATTGCTTGAGAGCTTGGAATTTAAGACAAACCCGAATCATGAAGTCTTTGATTCTTTGGAAGGGGTAGAAAAATATTATAAAAAATGGGAAAAATCCAAAGATAAACTGGATTACGGTCTTGACGGCATTGTTATAAAAATTAATTCAAAAGATATACAAGAAGCGCTTGGTTATACCGGGAAATCGCCAAGATGGGGGATCGCTTATAAATTTCAGGCTGAACAAGTGACCACCACGGTAGAGGATATTGCATTTCAGATAGGCAGAACCGGCGTCATTACTCCTGTAGCGCATTTAAAGCCGGTTTTAGTTGCCGGTTCCACAGTCTCTAGAGCCACTCTTCATAATGAAGATGAAATAAAACGCCTTGATATAAGAGTGGGTGATACGGTAATACTACAAAAAGCCGGAGACGTGATCCCCGATATTGTGGAAGTGCTTAAAGATCTTCGTTCAGGTAAAGAGAAACCTTTCATTTTTCCCAAGAAAATTGATGCTTGCGGAGGAGATGGAAAAATAGAAAGAATCCCGGGCCAGGCCGCTTGGAGATGCGTGAATAAAAATTCATATGAGGTGCAAAAAAGAAAATTTTATCACTTTGTTTCCAAAAAAGCTTTTAATATTGACGGTTGCGGTCCGAAAATCATAGATGCTCTTTTGGAAAATAATCTGATTTCAAATTATTATGATATATTTTCGCTTAAACGCGGAGATCTGCTTAACTTGCCAAGGTTTGCCGAAAAATCGGTGGACAATCTTCTTTTATCCATAGAAAAATCTAAAAATGTGACTCTTTCCAGATTTATTGTTTCACTTTCCATACCTCAAGTTGGAGAAGAGATGGCGCATGACTTGGCAAAACATTTTGGCAATATAGAAAAAATAAGACATGCGAGAATTGAGGATTTACATAAGATAAACGGAGTGGGAAATATTGTGGCGGAATCACTTGTAGATTTTTTTAATGATAAAAACAATGCAAAGCTTGTAGATAAATTGTTGGCGCAAGTCAAAATAGAAAAAGAATCTGCTTTAAAAGCAATTTCGGCTAAATTTGCCGATAAATCTTTTGTTATCACCGGCACACTTTCATCTATGTCTAGAGACCAAGCAAAAGACAAAATTCGCAATCTGGGCGGAGATATATCCGAATCAGTTTCATCAAAAACAACTTATCTGGTTTCCGGTGAAAATCCAGGTTCCAAGCTCGATAAGGCGAAGCGGCTAAATGTTAAAATTCTCAGTGAGGAGCAATTCTTCTCAATGATTAGGTGATGACCTAGATGATAGAAAGAATAGCGGAGTCCCGTATCAAGCCCGCCCCCTTTTGATGGAAAGCGGATGAGCTTGGTGCAGGACGAAAGAATTAGGTATAAAAATACTGAATGAAGATCAATTCGTAAAGATGATTCAGTAATAATATTGTGCTATATTGTTTATATGCTAGGAATAAAAGATATTGAAAACCTTGCCAGATTAGCGAGAATTGAACTTACTCAAACAGATAAGGAAAAATTGCTAAAAGAAGTTGATCCTATTTTGGGATATGTGGCTCAAATCAATGAGGTAGTTTCTGCTGTCGGTGAAACAAAAATGGCCGGAGTCCATAGAAATATTACCAGAGAGGATGCAAATCCTAACGAAACTGGGTCAAATACAAAAGCTATTGTGGAAAATATGCCTGAAAAGCAGAACGATTATCTGAAAGTTAAAAAAATACTCTAATGCCTATTGATCTTAAGAATCTTACAGTTCAAACAGCACATGGAGCTCTTACAAATGGAGATTTTACGGCCGTAGAGCTTGCCAAAGCTTATCTTGATCAGATTAAAAAAGTCGATAAAAATATTCACGCATACCTTGAAGTCTATGATGATGTCTTAGAACAAGCAAAAATCGCAGACCAAATATTAAAAAAAGGTAAAGCGAGCTTGCTTACCGGAATCCCAATTGCGGTAAAAGACAATATCTTGATAAAAGGAAAAAAAGCTTCGTCCGCTTCAAAAATATTAGAAGGATATAGGGCGACTTACGATGCTACGGTCGTAGAAAAACTGAAAAAAGAAGGCGTTGTATTTTTAGGCCGGACAAATATGGATGAATTTGCAATGGGCGGTTCTACTGAAAATTCCGCATATGGCCCAACGAAAAACCCTTATGATCTTGAGAGAGTTCCTGGGGGTTCTTCGGGCGGCTCTGCTGCGGCTATTGCTTCAAATCAAACTTTGGTGGCTCTCGGTTCAGACACGGGCGGTTCAATAAGGCAGCCGGCAAGTTTTTGCGGTCTTGTGGGCTTGAAACCGACATACGGAGCAGTTTCCAGATATGGAGTGATGGCTATGGGCTCCTCGCTTGATCAAATCGGTCCGCTTGGCAAAACAGTAACCGACACAGAAATACTTTTTAATACAATTGCCGGAGAAGACAAAATGGACAGCACATCATTGAGAAGTCAAAAGCTAAAAGTAAAAAGTAAAAATGGAAAATTCAAAATAGGAGTGCCGAGGGACTTCCTTACAATCGGTGGTATTGACGAAACCATAATTAAAAATTTTGAAGAATCTCTTAAAAAATTAAAAAAACTCGGGCATGAAATTGTGGATATTAAATTACCAAACCTAAAGTATTCTCTCGCAGTTTATTACATAATTGTGCCGGCCGAGGTATCGTCAAACATGGCTCGTTATGACGGAATGCGTTATGGCAAAAGAGTTTCCGGAAAAAATGGAATAGAAGATTATTTTTTGACAAGACAAGCAGGCTTGGGAAATGAGGTAAAAAGGAGAATCATTATTGGAACTTACGTTCTTTCATCCGGTTATTATGACGCTTATTACAATAAAGCGAATATTGTCCGTGAAATCATCAAAAACGATTATAAGAAAGTTTTTAAAACTGTAGATGCTATTGTCACCCCTACGACACCAAGCGTGGCATTTAAGATAGGAGAAAAGATAAATGATCCTCTGCAGATGTATCTTGAGGATATTTTTACAGTGCCGATAAACTTGGCCGG
>CAYPMZ010000059.1:0-3465 GCA_964412245.1 uncultured Candidatus Saccharibacteria bacterium | reverse complement strand
TCCTTCCCCGTTATAACTATTACATTGTCTCCTTTTTTAATTTTCATAAATATTTGGTCAAATTAAACTATTTCCGGCGCAAGAGACACAATTTTCTTGAAGCCCAAATCTGCAAGCTCGCGTGGTATAGGGCCAAAAATCCTTCCCGCTATAGGATCCTTTTTGCCTTTTTCAACAATGACAACCGCATTTTCATCAAATTTAATATACGAACCGTCCTCCCTTCTGAAAGGTTGTTTTTGTCTTACAACAACGCCGTAAATCACGTCTTTCTTCTTAATCTGCTTTCGGGGTTCAGCCTTTTGAACGGATAATACGACTATTTCGCCAATTCTTGCGTATCTTTTCTTTGAGCTTCCAAGCACTTTGAAAACTCGGCCGATCTTGGCGCCTGAATTGTCAGTTATTTTTATTATTGATCTCGGTTGTATCATATCGGTTTAATTTAAAACTCTAAATCTCTTATTTTTTGAAATAGGCCTTGTCTCTATAATCATTACCGTTTCACCTTCCTTGCATTTATTCCCTTCATCGTGGGCCATTATTTTATTCTGCTTCTTTATAAATTTGCCATATTTAGGATGTTTTTTAAATGAGTCTATAGAAACAACAATGGTGTCCTTCATTTTTGAAGACACAACCGTGCCCTTCAATATTTTTCCAGTATTCTTTTTTACTTTATTATTATCCATCCCAGTCGTGAAATTTTAATTGATAATCTTTCTTTTTTATTAATATCTATCTGCTTAAGCTTGTTTTCTTTTAACATATGTCCGCTGAATTTACAACGGGACAAGTTTTTTATTTCTTCATTTTATCCGTCTCGGATATAACAGTAAGTATTTGCGCTATTTCTTTCCTTAAGTTTTTTCCTTCCTTAACATTTTTTATCTTGCCTTGGGATGAGCTAAATTTAAATTTACTCAAAGAGGCGGTTCTTTCTTCAAGGATTTTATCGAGTTCGCTTCTGGTCTTTTTTCTTAAATCTTTTATATCCATAATTTTTATGCTATCTCTTTATAAACTTTGTCCTTACTGGCAATTTGGTACCGCCCTTCCTCAAGGTTTCTCTTGCTGTCTCTTCATTGACTCCTTCAACTTCAAAAAGTATCCTGCCGGGCTTTACTATGGCAACATATCCCTGCAGTTCCCCTTTGCCCTTACCCATCTTAACCTCCGCGGGTTTTTGCGTATAAGCATGATCCGGAAAAATTCTTGTCCAAATTTTTCCATTTTTGCCGATTGAGTGGGCAATAGTTTTTCTTGTAGCTTCTATCTGATTTGATTTTATCCTTCCACCAGAAAGAGCTTTCAAGCCAAAAGATCCGAAAGAAATCTTTGTCCCTCTTGATTCAGTTCCAACCTTTCCGGGGTTTTCCCTGAAAGTGTGAGCTTTTCTATATTTTACTTTTTTTGGCACTAACATGATATTTTATTTAAAATTTATTTTGTTCTTTGTTTTTCATTAAAAATATCGCCTTTGTATATCCAGACTTTTATTCCGAGATCTCCGTATGTCATGTGAGCTTTCTCTTGAGCATAATCAACATCGGCTCTAAGCGTCTGCAAAGGAATTCTTCCCTTTTTCATTTCTTCTCTTCTTGCGATTTCAGCTCCTCCCAGTCTTCCGCCGCAATATAATCTGATTCCTTTTACATCACGATTCGCCATGACTTTTTCAACAGTCTGCTTCATAACTCTTCTGAAGGGCAATCTCTTTTCTAGGCCTTCCGCAACCATTTGAGCCACTATGGCGGCATTTGATTCCGGTGATCGAATCTCTTCTATATCCAATTTAAAATCTACAGGTATTGAAAGTTTATTTTTTTCGGCAAATTTAAGTATATCCTTTCTAAGTTTCAGCGACCCTTCCCCATTTCTGCCTATAACAACGCCTGGTCTTGATGTTTTGATTATAAGTCTGAAAGTTTTATCATTTCTTTCCATTTCAATAGAGCCGATATATTGACCTCGCATCTTTTTTTCAAGATATTCTCTTAGCATTGTGTCTGCCTTCAAAAAGTTTTTATAAGTCTGTCCAGAAGAAAACCAGCGAGATTTCCAATCCCTTATTACTCCCAACCTATGTGAATATGGGTGTACCGTCTTTGACATAATTATCTAGATTTATTTTTTAGTTTTTTTGGCATGTTATCTATCGTGTCCAGCTTTATAAAAACATGGCTAGTCCTTTTATTTATGGGATATGCCATTCCCCTTGCTCTTGGTCTTCTTCTTTTTAGAACTTGCCCTGCATCAACTCTGAATTCTTTTATAAAAAGTTTGTCTGCGGTCAGATTAAAATTATGCTCTGCATTGGCAACTGCTGATGCGATCAAATCCAAAAGTGGTTTGGCCGCTCTCTTAACCAAAAAAGTTAAAGTGTTTTTTGCATCTTCAATTTTCTTGCCTTGTATAAGACTGGCGACTAATCTTACCTTTCTTGGCGATTGTCTATAATCATTTAATCTTGCAGTTATCATAAAATTATTTTTTCTTTTCTATTGTGGCTTTTGCCGTTTTTGATGCTGCAATTTCGGATTCTTTAGCTGCCATCTCAATTTCTTTCTGCATTTTACCTCCGTGTTTCGTAAACTTTCTTGTAGGAGAAAATTCGCCGAGACGGTGTCCAACCATATCCTCGCTGACAAGAACTTCTAAATGTTCCTTGCCATTATGAACACCGAAAACAAAACCTACCATTTCCGGTGAAATCTGACTTCTTCTTGACCATGTTTTAATAACTCCCGTTTCAATGGGCTTTTTGCCTCCTATCTTTTTTAGAAGTTTTTCGTCTATATATGGGCCTTTTTTAAGCGATCTTGCCATAAAATATTAAGTATAAAATAAAACATAGCCACGTATAATTTTTCGATAAAAATTTACGCGGCCCCGACTCCCTCGCCTTCGCTCGCTCCGTCCTTGAAAAGCTCCATGTATTCGCTTTTCAACCCAAAAAGAGCTTAAGTCAATATAGTATCAAAATAGTGCAGAATGTCAACAGACTTTATTTAACAGTATTTGTTGATGCTTTAAAAAAAGTTCCCGGTCTATCATTAAAACCGCCGGCAATTCCCATTATTAAGAAGCTTATGATTATAATGAGCGCAAAAGCTATGGCAAATTTAAAGAATGTGGAATCAAACATTTACCCGAGAAAATTTTTGCCAATGAAAATTGCGCGACCGAAATTTACAGTGAGCAATTTATGGCTGATTAAACTTATATTAATCTTCGTCATAACAATATTTTCACTAGCGCATTGGCAAAAACTTTAACGGGTTAATTCTATCAAAAATTATAAAATAATCTAGCAACAGATTTTATGCCGGAAATAGAGCCCCTCCAGATCCTGCTAAAAAATCCGGCAGTTGAGGTTCCATTGGCCGACCCAATAACAGAAGCGGTTCTAGATAAGTCTGTTTCTTCAGGCGTTTGATTTTGCCTGATATTTTTAGAAATGTT
>CAYPMZ010000058.1:0-3703 GCA_964412245.1 uncultured Candidatus Saccharibacteria bacterium | reverse complement strand
CTTGGCAATTTCTCATCTCGTGAAGAAGAACGAATTTCATCAAGTGAAGTTTATACAAGACCTGAAGTCCTTAAATATAAAGGTAAAAGGTATAAAGTCCCAGAAGTTTTACTCTCTGGAAATCACAAATTGATAGAGGAGTGGAGGAAAGGTAAAAAATAAGCTATAATTTAATAGTTATTAATTAATTATATAAATTCATGAATCCAGAAAAATTTAATAATGAACAGGAAACCAAAGAATTAGAATTGAGCTTAGAAGATTTTAAAAAAGAAATATCTAAACAAGGGGGAGGTACGATAGGCCTTAGCAAAAGCGGAGAGAATCTCATATTTATATTTAATGATGGAAAGCGTTCAAAGATACCGAAGGGGTATAGAGCACCATCAACGCCGTCAACTAAGGCTCGAACCCCAAAACCAACGGCTGATTTCGCAGGTGATGAAAAAGGTAATGTTAAGGATTTACGCTCAAAATAAATATTAAATACTACGATTAATTTTTTTCTAAAAAGCTACCTTTCTACAAGCTAATAAGCTATTATACATTCCATGACTCAAAAGGATGCGATGGAAATTTTGAAGATGGGATACAACTGCTATCTTACCGGAGCAGCTGGAAGCGGGAAAACCCATCTTTTAAATGAATATATAAAATACCTTAAAAATAATGGAGTGGAGGTTGGTGTCACGGCTTCTACCGGCATTGCGGCAACACATATGGGCGGGATGACCATTCACTCTTGGAGCGGGCTTGGCATAAGAGACAATCTTACCGAGTATGATCTAGAAGATTTAGAAACTAAAAAATATCTGCAGGACAGGTTTAAAGAGACTCAAGTGTTGATTATTGATGAAATTTCAATGCTCCATCATTATCGACTTGATCTCGTGGAGAGAATCGCAAGACATTTAAAAAAGAATCAGCTTCCTTTTGGTGGAATGCAAGTTATCCTGTGCGGAGATTTTTTCCAGCTTCCGCCGGTTCAGAGAGCAGGAGAATTGGAATCATTTTTTTCTTATAAATCGGAAACTTGGAAAAAGCTAAATCTAAAAATCTGCTATTTGGAGGAACAATATCGGCACAAAGACGACAAATTCTTAAAAATTTTAAACGGAATACGCAATAATAGTATCAGTGAAGAATCTTTATCGCATTTGAGATCAAGACATAATGCAATTCTAAAAGATGGTCTTGAGCCGACCAAGCTTCACACACACAATATAGATGTGGATTCTATAAATGAAAACGAGCTGAACAAATTGCCTGGCCAGATCTTTATGTATCAGATGGATGAAAAGGGAAGAAAACCTCTGGTAGATGCTTTGAAAAAAAGCTGCCTTGCGCCGGAAGTTCTCCGACTCAAAAAAGGGGCAAAAGTCATGTTTGTAAAAAATAATTTTGAAGAAGGTTATGCAAATGGAACTTTGGGCACAGTGATAGACTGCTCGTATGCAAATCCAAAAATAATGCTTACTTCCGGCAAAATAATTACTCCGGAGAAAGTGTCTTGGGTCATAGAGGAAGAGGGTAAAAGAAAGGCAATGATAGAGCAGTATCCTTTACGACTAGCTTGGGCTATTACTGTGCATAAAAGCCAAGGCATGAGCTTAGATGCAGTAGAAGTGGATCTTTCCAAATCTTTTGAAGCGGGAATGGGCTATGTGGCGCTTTCAAGAGTCCGCTCACTTGAAGGGCTACGACTAATCGGGCTGAATAAAAATGCCCTTGAAGTTAGAGGTGACATTTTAGAATATGATGAAGACCTAAGAGAGATGTCTGCAAAAGATAAAAGCTGGCTTTACTCTCTGGATGATAAAGAAGTAAAAGAAAAGCAGGCGAAATTTTTACAAAAAATTTCGCCTGAACCCGGTTCTGTAAAAAGTAAAAACAAGAAACGCAGGATTTCGCCGATGGAAGAAACAAAAAATATGCTCAGTGAGGGTATGAGCATAAAAGAAATTTTAAATATTAAAGGAATAAAAATCGGCACTTTGCTTGACCATATTGAGAAAATAATTGCCAAAGAGCCGAATTTTGATATCTCACGTCTTAGAGGGGAAGTGCCTGCCGGAAAATTTAAGAAAATCTATATGACTTTTAAAGATCTGTATGGAGAAAACCGCGATTTTCTTCTTTCCCCTGTAAAAAATAAATTAGGTGATGGTTTTACATACGAAGAACTCCGCTTGGTTAGATTATTTGTGAAGAGAATGTAATGGTGCTAAGATAAAAATCTGTTATGAATATCAGAGCTATATATGAAGAATTATCAAAGGCTAAGGACTTAAAACCGAGCCCCCGTATCACCAAACTTTTTGCTTTACTTGATGAGATAGTTCTTTCTAAACCACAACTAGATATTGATCTTAATGCTTCAGAGACCGGACGCTTACAGAAAATGTATAGTAGGGGAGAATACGAATTTGAGTCTTTTTGGGCGAAAAGAATTATAAAGGCGACAAATCCAAAAGAAATGTTGAGCAACTTCCCGTATTTTATCAACTATATTAGTCTGATAAATGTTGAATGGCTATCTTTTAAACAATGTACAAGCCACAATCACCACTCGGTTATTTTCTGTGGAGGTGGCCCGCTTCCGATGACAGCCATTGTGCTCGCATTAACTCACAATATATCTTCTACGGTTATTGATAATGACAAAATTGCAGTGAGCTTAGCTAAGAATGTAATAAAAGTCCTTGGATTGGAACATATGATCGATATAAGACTTGCAGACGCCCTAAGTTTTTCAGATTTTAAAAAATACAATACTATTTTTGTTGCCGCCCTTGTAGGTTTAACAGAGGAAGCAAAAGAAGCTGTTTTCAGAAACATCAAACTTAAATCAGTAAAAGGGACTCATATAATTGCAAGATCAAGTTATGAAAATAGGAAGATTTTATATTGTCCCTTGCCTCAAAAGACCTACGAGGAATTTACTCTAGTTTGTGAAATACTCCCAAATGACAAGTTTGTTAATTCCGTAGTCATTTTTAAAAAAGATGAATAAATTATTTTTATCATTAACTTTAGGTTTAGTATTATTTCAACCGTTATTTGTATTTGCTCAAGATGGAAATGTCATACAAGACACCGTGACAGTAGTAAAAGCCAAGGTCATTGATGTCCAAAAACAAGAGCTTAAGACAGTGCCAGGGACTGATGTAAAGAGTAATTATCAGACGATTCAAGTCCAGATCTTGGAAGGTGATGATTCAGGAAAAGTGGTCACTGTTTATAACGATTATCTAAGCTTGGAGAAAGGCGAGACTTTTTATTTGATGAAGACTGTTCGAGGAGAGGATGGAAGTATAGTCTATGCTGTATCCGAACCGTATAGATTGCCGGCAATTATGTTTTTTGTAACTCTGTTTATAATTTTAGCAATAATTTTCGGTGGTATACAGGGTATACGCGGTCTTTTGAGTTTTGCTATAAGTCTTTTTATTATTTTATATCTGCTTTTGCCCGGAATATTAAATGGTTATTCCCCAATATTTCTAAGTCTCGGAGCATCAAGTTTGATAGTAATCCTTGGTTCTTATATTACCCATGGATTTAACAAGACCACGACTTCAGCCGTCATAGGCATGGTAGTGACTCTCATTATCACCGGGATTCTAGGATATTTTGCAGTCCATTATGCACGGCTTAGCGGTTTTGGATCTGAAGAATCCACATATTTAAATATTGATACTCG
>CAYPMZ010000057.1:0-3725 GCA_964412245.1 uncultured Candidatus Saccharibacteria bacterium | reverse complement strand
AAAATCGGGCTGACGCAGGTTTGGGCGGAAATAAAATCTTCCTGCCCGTTTTCCAAAAAATAAAAGGCGTAGCCAACTTTCGCTTCGCCCGGCTGGCCCTTCGGCAATCCTTGCCCGAACAATTCTTTTTGCAAAAGAATTTCCGGATTTTCTGCAAAAGCTCCCGGACTATCCAAAACTTGCCACATGTTCGCCTCCTTGCTCAAAAAACTGGTTAGATCATAAACCCAAAATTGGTTTTAATCAAATAGCAACCCGGGTTTCAAAAACTTTATCGTCCCTGCTGAATTCGCTTTATCGCAAATGCGGGGTGATTTTTTGAGTCACGGGTTTAATTTATTACAAATATTTGTAATGTCTGATAAGGAGTAGTTTTTATTTTTTGTGAAGAGTTTTATTATTCTTTTCTAATTTCAAATCTATCAGCGGGGGTTAATTCTTTTAAATATTCTTTTTCGGGCTTAAGAAGCTTTTTAATATCGTTTTGTCTTAAAATATCCTCGCCATTTATAAATTTATACGCTTTTCTTGAAATTAAATTCGAATTAGATTCAAGAATAGATTTAATAGTTTTTTCTAATTTTTGCCACTCTTTATATAATTTATAAAATTCTTCTCTTGTCATGGGTTTATTTTTTAGATTTCTCTCTTTTATTAGTTATTAATTTAGTAGCATAAAAAATTCCATATAAGACTAAAATTGATAAAAACAGCCATTCTGTCCAAGATCTAGAAATACTCTTTAGTGAAACGAATAATTGAAAAAATCCAATAAAAAATAACAAAATCGTTAAATCCACTAATTTTTGCGACCATCTATCTGTAGAACGACGAGTTAATTCATCCGAAAAAAGAGCCATATAATTTGGGTTGTGTCTATTAATACCTGCGTATAATTCGTTATCAGTAAATTCTCTTAAGTCTTTTTCAAAATTAGCCATAAATTTATTTTTCTATACTAAGTTGGCAATCTTGTGTTTCCTGACCAGTTTCAGGATTCCAGCATTTATATGCAATATTTACCTCGTCAATTTTTCCAAGAGGATTTGTAGTATTTAAAGCGATTTCAAATTTAATTATATTAGAAACGTTAAAGAGAGCGGCATAGTCTGCTTTAATTATTTCTGAGGCATTACGATTTTCTCGGTAAAAAATATTATTCAAATTAAAAAGTAGCTCACTTTTATTTTCCACTTTTTGATTTATAATGGCCGTATTTTCAACAATGTGTCCACCAAATTGGCCGGATTTAATATAAATATTTTCGTCTTCTCTAAGCGGTCTATTGCCCACATTGGCCTTAATATATAAATAGCCGCAAGCTATTTGAGAATTAGCGCCGCCAACTTTGACAACAACTTCCTTTTTTCCAACAAAAGAGCCGTCTGGAGCTCCATAAGATTTAAAGCTAGCGGTAATTAAACTTAAAGAAGTAGTTGAATTTTTTAAATTTAAGTATGCGTCAGAAGTATCCGGACAAGTCGGACGCTTTAATGAGACTTCCTTAATTATTTCCCTAACTATTTCTTCTCTGCTCTTTTCACCAGTTAAAAAAGCGGCTGCCTTAATTACTAAATAACCGACCAAAAATACCAATATAAGCTGACCTATTCCTTTTAAAAAATTAAATTTATTTTCCATATTTATCTAAAAACTTATTTGCAACAAAACTAACCTTATTTCGATCTGTTAAAAACATATAAGTGATAAACATTGCTAGAATCAAAGTTATAAAAATCTGAACGCCATCATATAAAAAAGACCAAATATATTTTTCTAGAAAAGATTTAAAAGCGAGACTTATCGTAAAAGCCGTTATTGCTACCCCACTCCCATAAATAATCAATGCCAATAAAACAACAGCAAATAAAAATAAAAATAGGCTAATTCCTCTCATATTTTCCGATATTTGTTCTTAATACTTATTACTTTTATAGAGATATAAATCATATAAAATTTTCCAATAAAAATCAACTGGCCGCGAGTGCGGCCGGTTTTATTATTTTTCGTCTGTTATTACTACTTGTTTGCCTGATTCACCGTTTAAATTATTTAATAAATTTTAGGGGGTACGATGACTATTTTATAGTATGCAATAAATCGGTGTTATATTTTTTCAATTCTGTTTTGTTTTCTGGCTTATAGGCAATATTTTCATGTAGTTTTAAGTACACTAAATTCTTAGAATAATCACTTAATGTCATATCATTTTTAATAAAATCCATCACGACATTTTTATTTCTATTTTGTGTTATCTTAGCGTGACTAAAAGCGTCAATATAAACCATATTCTCCCATTTATCCAACATTTTAAAATGGTAAATGTTTTCTGACCAAGCTAATGGCACAACATGGTGTAATTCAAAACCGGAAATTTTTGAAATTTTGTGATTAACAAAATATTGATATTTTTCATTCAATGATCTATCTAATCGTGTTGCTGCTTCGCTAAAGCTATTTTCGCCTCCTTTTAGAACCAGTTGTTCGCCCCTAACTTCAAAATACACAGTCTGATTTAAAAGATAATATATTTGATAAATCTTATTATACCAATTACTAAAATCTCTTTTATTATTCTTTGAACCAGAGTAATTTTTAGGATTTAATTCTGTTTTTAATGTTTCTATAACTGATTTTCGTTGTATTGGAGTTAAATTTCTATATTCTTTAATTAACCCAACCGCGCTATCAGTATTGATATTAAAATTGGATTCTGTGCCTATAGCCGAAATAAAAAACATATACTCATATATATTAATTTTATCTATATCGTATTCCTTATCTATCAAAATATCTAAAAGAATATCAATATACCCGCCAATTAAATTGTCGATTCCTTTTGAAAAGATAAAATACTTATCTAAAATTGTTTTTGATCTAATCAATCTTAAACCCTGATCACTAATGGAAACAAATTTAATTTTCTGTTTAGAGAAAGAGTCGGTTACTTGTTTGTCTTTATCATATCTAATTATTAATCCCATTCTGTGAAGATCGACGAATAAATTTTTCCGCATTGCATCTTGCGTACCAATGCCGGCTTTTTGCTTAGCTTCATTACAGAATTGAGCATAAATAAATTCGTCAGAAATATTTTCTGGTCTTTTAGAAATATCAACGGTACGAATCGGCATCAAACTTTGATTTGGAGCATATTTATTTAACAATGTTAAAATATCAATTATTTGCGTCATTACATAACGGTTGTGTTCTGAAGACGGAGCACCACGATATTTTTCATCACGTATTCGTGCATCAATAAATTCTAAAGCATTATTTCCTAAACTAATATTATTTACAGGCATAAATTTAAATTATTTTGTGCTAGTTTAACATAATTTTTGTCAGAATCACAACAGAGAAAATTCCGACCTAATTTTTTGGCCACAACGGCAGTTGTTCCGCTTCCAACAAAACAATCCAAAACTAGATCATCTTTTTTACTACTTGCTTTAACAATTCTTTCTATCATTTCTATCGGCTTTGGTGTTAAATGTGGCATTTTAGGTGTTTTGCCGTTTATTTTATTTTTATGCCTTTCGCTTGTGATATGCCAAACCTCACCACAAAGTTTTCCGTCAGGATTCGGAAACCATCGCTTGCCGTCTTTTAGAATACCTTTCGTTTTTGCGTGTTCTATTCTGTCAGTTGATTCATACGGCAAACGAATGTCATCATAGTTAAAAATATGATTTTTCCCGTTTGTAAAAAATAGAATTGTTTCT
>CAYPMZ010000056.1:0-3747 GCA_964412245.1 uncultured Candidatus Saccharibacteria bacterium | reverse complement strand
GTCTGAGCGAAAACATTATTGTATGAGAATAGGAAAATGAAACAAAATAAAAATGCTGGGAACAGCGCGCAACTTTTAAAATATTTCAATTTAAAAAATTAAATTTTTAAGACCTCTCGCCTCATGGTAGCACAGTTCCCATTTAAACCTAGGAAAATGCTAGAAAATATGTTTACAACTTTTTATACAATTGCGATTTTTTTCATGTATGTTAGTATCCAAATCAGAAGTACACTGAATCTTAGTTGGAAAGGAGGAGAAAATGCACCTGGTTGAACCGAAAGTTTTTCTGGTGGGAGAAACAAGAGAAGTTGAAGATGGCATGAAGGCCTACCTTCAGCACATCGGTGTTCCGGAATGGACGACCGATGCTCCGAGCGGAGTGGAAAAAATTCCGGAAGTGATGGGCAGACTTTGCTACAGAAGCTGGAAGCCCGGAATGAACGCGAACGTGACCAAGGTGAGGGAAGGAAATGACACTTACCTCGCCAACATCGCGAAGACGAGACACGGTTCGGTTTTGGAACATTCGTCCGTGAATTTCATCTTCTCTGATGTCAGCCGGGTTTTCACGCACGAGCTGGTCCGTCATCGGCAAGGTGTCGCGATCTCTCAGGAAAGCTTGCGTTTCGTCCGTTTGGATGATCTCGGACTATGGGCGCCTACCGTCATTCGGGAAAATCCCCTGGTGATGGAAATCGTCTCCAAGACTTTCGAGCATCTGGAAGGATTACAGCTCCAGATGGCCAAGCTCTACAAGCTGGACGACGAGGGCGTGGAATTCAAATTCAAGAAGATCGCAACTTCGGCGATGAGAAGGATCGCGCCGATTGGTCTCGCAACAACCATCGGATGGACTGCAAACATCCGGACTCTGCGCTGGCTTCTGGAATTGCGAACAGACCCAGCGTCCGAGGAAGAAATCCGAATCGTTTTCGGAAAGGTCGGGGAAATTCTCATGGCGAGATATCCCAACCTCTTCGCCGACTTCAAGGTGGAAATGGCTGACGGTCTTCCGTTCTTCAAACCGACCTACAGCAAGATCTGAACTTTCGTGCAGTACAAAAGGGCGCTTCCTCCGGAAGCGCCCTTTTCAAATGAGTGGGTTTATCCCTTGCTGATTTCTTCTTCAATCGCCGCACGAAAGTCTCTCCAGACTTCATGGACGGGCCAGGCTGCATTGATCACCTTGTGCGGAACCTTTGAAAGAAATTCCTTGAAACCACTTTTGATAGAGTTGTGAAATGTAATTTCCCTATCTTCAAAATGGTTTCTTTCTTCCGCACCCTGACGGCTTTTTCTGACCAAGCCAACCTTTGGGTCAATGTCAAAGTAGATGTAGAGATCTGGCCTCACTCCGCCAAGATAGAAATCTCTCATCTGCCAGAAAAACTCCTTGAGCTCTGTGGCGCCTTGAGCGACAATCTGATATGCGAAGGTTGAAGAATCAAACCTGTCACAGATCACGACTTTCCCCAATTCCAAAGCAGGCACAATCGTGTTCTTGAGATGGTCTGCCCTAGCCGCCCAGAAAAGCGCGAAGAGAGTCTTTGCGTCTGCTTGGTCGGCATTTGGAGATTTCAAAATCAGATTTCGAATCTCCTCCGCATAGGGAGATCCTCCAGGCTCTCTGGTAAGCATGACGAGATCGCCGAAGTGGTCTTGGGCACGCTTGATTTGAGTAGTCTTTCCGGCACCTTCCCCGCTGTCCACAACGAGAAACAATCCCTTTTTCATTTTACTCACCCCTTTTTGAAATGAACTTTTTCTAATTTAAGAATAGCATTGATTTTATCAAAAGCCAATATTTTGTTTTGGAATAATCTGATATAATGTAAAACATGATTTTTTCCGATAGAGAAATAAAAAAGGTGGTGGCAGAAAAGAAATTAATTTTTAAACCCACGTTAAAGGCCGATCAAATCGGACCTGCATCAATAGACTTGAAATTAAGCCCAATTTTTAAAGTATTTCATGTTGAAAAGCAAAGCCTGCTTGATCCGAAAAAGGGTCTGCCAAAAGACTTTATGAAAAGATACAAGATGAAACCCGGTGATCATTTTATATTGCACCCGAATAATTTTATTTTAGCAAGCACAATAGAATCTGTAAAAGTTCCCTATAATATGGCCCTAAGGGTTGAGGGAAAAAGCACTTTAGCCAGAATGGGAATACTCGTCCACACTGCCGGCTTCGTTGATCCGGGATTTGAAGGAACGATTACTCTGGAAATAAGCAACCAGTCAAATATGGCGGTAGTCCTTTATCCTGGAATGTATATTTGCCAGGTTGCGATTGAAGAGTTGTCTTCACCGGCGGAAAAACCTTATAATAAAAGAAAGAAATCTCTTTACATGAAAGAAAAAGAGCCGACAGAAGCAAAAACAGACAATCTATTTTAGAAAAGGAGAGCGGAAGCTATATTTTTTATTTGTTTTTCCAAACCTAAAGCAAAATTGGCTTGATAACTATTTGCTAAAACATCCGTGCCGAATCCATCGTTTGCATAAACAGCTCCAGAAGAAAATAGCAAACGGGCATTTCCGGCTTTTTTTGTCTTAAATACTATTTCCAAAACTTTTCCATTTATTCCTGTAAAGCCCGGCGTTGGCAATCCACCGACAAAAGAAATTTGTCCATCTGCATTTGAAAAAGTTGGCTCTTCAGCCCACATAGAAAATATGCTTTTAAACTTGCTTACTGAAACCGCTTCCAATAAATTTTTAGGGAAATTAATGACGGTTTCAGCGCTATTTATTGATTCATTTTCTGAATCCACCAAGACACTGACCTTAAAAATATTTCCGACATTAAAATTGTCAGTTGAAGGACTAAAATGCAAATCTGCGGCATAAGAATTTGTCGCCAGAAAAAATCCGAAGAAAATAAACAAACTTTTGAAAATAAGTGAATTTTTACTTAAAAAGAACATGATTTTATTTGACTTCAACGCCCATAGATCTTGCCGCACCCTCCACTATTTTAATAGCTGCATTTATATCGTTTGCATTCATATCCACCATTTTTTTCTCTGCGATTTCCTTGACTTGCGCTTTTGTAAGAGATCCTATCTTATCCAGATTTGGCTTGCCCGAACCTTTCTCAAGACCGAGCGTCTTCAATATCATTGAGGCCGTTGCGGGAGTTTTTAATACAAAATCGTATGACCTGTCTTCATAAACTGTTATAACAACTGGCAAGACATCTCCGACCATGGTTTTGGTCGCAGTATTGAATTTATTTACAAAATCCCCTATATTGATGCCCGCCTGTCCAAGAGCAGGACCGATAGGAGGTGCAGGAGTTGCTTTGCCCGCGGGAATATTCAGTTTCAATTTTTTTGCTATTTTTTTTGCCATTTGTTTTTAAATTATCAGAAAACGGTTGAAAAGTAAAGTAATTTTATGCCTTGCGAATCTGCAGCAAATCAAGCTCAACAGAAGTTTCTCTGCCGAACATCAAAACCATGACCTTTGCCTTGCCCTTCTCAACATCTATCTCGCTTATCTTACCCTCAAGATCTCTAAACGGGCCGTCAACAATTTTGACAGATTCTCCAATCGCAAAATTTGCTATATGAGTGGCATTTTTAGTATCCATCCTGCCTAAAAGGCTATCAACTTCTTTTTGGGTAAGAGGAACAGGATATACTCCGGCCCCGACAAAACCGGTAACTCTTGGAGTATTTCTGACAACAAACCATGAATCGTCCGTAACTATCATATCCACAAGGATGTAGCCCGGATA
>CAYPMZ010000055.1:0-3759 GCA_964412245.1 uncultured Candidatus Saccharibacteria bacterium | reverse complement strand
ACATCTTTGCCTCGGTATACCTCATAGCGGCGGCAGAATCTCCGTCAATGTTTCCAAAGTTTCCCTGTCCGATAATCATCGGATATCTGTGAGCAAAATCCTGAGCCAGCTTTACCATCGCGTCATAAACGGAAGCATCGCCGTGCGGATGATAATTACCCAAAACTTCTCCGACTACTGCGGCGGATTTCCTCGTCTTTGCTCCAGCAGTAAGACCCATCTGATGCATGGCAAAAAGAATCCTCCTATGCACCGGCTTCAATCCGTCGCGAACATCCGGAAGGGCGCGCTGTGTAATAACAGACATGGCGTAGTCCAAATACGACTCCTTCATTTCTGTGGTTATATTTCTGTTTGAGAGAGCTTTTGCTTCTATTTTTATTTCCTCTTCTTTTGCCATTTTATTTTCTTATTTTATATTCCTTATACTTATACTAACCCCTTATACTATTTATACTATCTATTGTTTGTTGAGCTCGCAACTTCCGTACTGCTTGTGCTTGTTGTGCTGCTTTCATTCATATTTGAAATCAAATTTGATACTTGGTCCTTAGCGGAATCAAACTGGTCTGAAAATTTCTGAAAAGATTCTTTTAAATAATTCACTGAATCGTTATTTTCCACGGAAACATCGCTCTTCTGGAATATCGGATTAAAACTAAACCATATTATTACAACTGCGACAGTTATAATTCCGGCGGTGAAGATTGAAAAAACTTTTTTCTTTTCCTCCGGCCATTCTTTAAACTTTCCATTTATATTCATCTTTCAATTTGCATTATTCGTAGACATTCGTAATATTCGTTGCTTATATTTTCGTATCTGAAAGAACGATCGTTTCCCCTTCCTTGCCCTCCAACTCTTTTCTCTTTATCGTCAGCTTCTCTATCTCCTTTACATTCTCCTCTCCCGCTTCTTTCAAATATTTCTTCAGAGCGTCTTTGACTCCCACTTCTCCATAATGCATCGGGATTATAACTTTCGGCTCTATTTCTACAGAAAGTTTCTCTGCTTGCGACGCATTCAAAACTCCATCATCTCCAATCGGCAAAAACAAAATGTCCACCTCTCCAAGGGCTTCTTTGACTTCGCTGGACAGATTGATATCGGAAAGAGCGCCGAGAAAACAAATATTTATATTTTCAAGAGTCACGGAATATATGGTATTTATTTTTTCTGCCCCACTTGCCCCGTGGTCAGCAGACTTTACGGGGTAGACTGATTTTGATGCAAAACCCCTGATGAAAACATTTTTGACTTCATATTCTCCCGGACCGGAAATGACAAAAGGGTCTTTGCCATTATAAGAAAGATTTTCCACGCCATTCATATCGGGATGATTTAAGCTGACAAGAGCAATATCGGCAAAAAATCGTGTCGGCTTAAATTTGGAATCTTTTGAAATAGGGTTAAAAGCAAGCGTCGTATCGCCAAATTGGACTTTAAAAAACTCCACCCCTAGGTAAGTTATGATCATGATTGATTTTTAATGAGCGAAGCGATTATAAAAATCATCACCCCGTGAAATGATTCGCCTTAAGCGAATCGTCGCGGCAAAATTTTTAAGGAAATTTTGCCGCGATATTTCACTGGGGTCGCTCCGCCAAGTTATTCAATTATATCAAAATTGAACCGCTTAATCAACCAGTTTTTTCGTAAAAAAGTGAATAAAATATTTTTCTGCCTTGACATACTATTTATTTATGCTATTATTTTAAATGGAATGATCTTTGAGAAATTCAAAGCTACTAGCAAGGAGGAAAGATGGCTGTAACTCAAGACGAGGCACATCAACTGATCAAGAAAGCCGATGCCCTTCTATCTGCCTGCAATCCGATTCGGGAAATCTGCAGGGTGGAAGGCTTCAGCTACGGGTGGGAAGAGAAATTTAACGAGCTGAGTGAGCTCGTAAATAAACTTCGCGACCGTGAAGGTATCGCGAAGCAAGGTTGAGAATACCGTAAATGAATCACGCCTGTCTTAGGGCGGGCAAAACAAAAAAGGAGGTTTGTCATGGCAACCTTTGTCACTGGCGAACTGTATGAACAGTTGGATGGCAGACTGCACGAGATCAAAAGGCAAATCCGCCAATCTGGCGGCTACCCTTTTGATCCGGAGGCGCTGAAAGATCTCCTTCAACAAGCAGTTGAAGGAAGGTTTGCGGTCAACACTCCGAACATCCTCAAAATCCTCCGCACCTTCAACCCAACCAAGTTCCTTGGCGAAGGCTGGAAGGTGGAAGAGGAGGACAAGCGTTCCAAGGAGCTGACCGAAGTTGACCTGAACAAGGTCCAGTTCGTCACCATGCTCAAGGAAGGTGAGACCTCCATCAAGGGAGAAGAAAAGCTGAAGCGTCTGAAAAAGTCGGACTACATCCGACTGGACGCAGATATCTTCTTCACCCTCTGGAACAACAAGTCTCGCATTCCCGAAAGCTGGAAAGAAAAGGTGAACGGCAATACCCGCTACATCTTCTTTGATGGAGCGGTTCTTCGGCGCCCGCGTGGCGACCGCTGCGTCCTGTACCTGTGCTGGCGCGGAGGCGGGTGGGACTGGCGCTGCCACTGGCTCGGCCTCGAGTGGCATGCCAGCCTTCCGTCTGCTGTTCTCGCAAGTTGACACTTAAATTGGACACTCGGTGTCCAAAAACACACAGTCCCGTTCGCTCAAACCACGAAAGTGGTGAGAGTGAACGGGCTGTTTTTTATTAAGCTGAATTTTGCGAAGCAAAATTCAGTTCAACTCTATAACTTTACAAACTTTTGACTTTATAAACTAGTTGTAGTAATCTACAACTCATTACAAGGTTGCACAAAAAGCTGACCTCGCGTGGACAAGGGAAACGACGCGAAACTTTTTGTCAAAAATTCACGCGCCTTGAGGCGCTTTTTTATCGCCGACGTAGAGCGAGAGAAATGAGAAAGTATTCTTTACTCATTTTCGAGCCGAGGAGAGCGAAAAGATATTTAAACATCTTAATATCAAAATGGTTAAAGAAAAAACAAAAATTGAAACACCAGTAAAAAAGGAGGGATTGATGTCCAAGTATTTCAACGACACAAAAAATCCTCTCTCTGCCGGAGAAATCGTTGAAGGAAAAGTCATAAGCATAGAAAAAGCCAGAGTCTATGTGGACTTACAGCCATTTGGCACCGGTCTCATATACGGAAAAGAATTTATAACGGCAAGAGACGTCATAAAGAAAATAAATGTTGGCGACAGCGTTTCTGCAAAAGTCGTAGATACTATAAACAAAGAAGGTTATATAGAACTCTCTTTGAAAGAGGCTCGACAGGCAGCCGTCTGGGATGAAGCTGAACGCGCGATCAAAGATAAAAAGGTCTTTGAGCTTCCAGTGCAGGAAGCAAATAAAGGAGGTTTGATTATCTCTTGGCAAGGCATTACCGGATTTCTACCCGCTTCCCAGCTCAAAGCCGAACATTATCCAAAAATAGTAGATGGAGATAAAGATAGAATATTGGATGAATTAAGAAAGCTTGTCGGACAAAAGATTTCTGTCGCCATCATCACCGCTTCACCAAAAGAAGGAAAGCTTATTTTCTCTGAGAAAAATCCTGAAAAGAGAGAAAAAGCAAAAATGGCGGATCAATACAAAGTCGGCGACGTCCTTGAAGGAGAAGTTACCGGCGCAGTAGACTTTGGAATATTCGTAAAGCTGGAGAATGGTTTGGAAGGACTTGTGCATATTTCAGAAATTGACTGGACTCTAGTAGAAGATCCTCGTTCACTATTCAAAGT
>CAYPMZ010000054.1:0-4084 GCA_964412245.1 uncultured Candidatus Saccharibacteria bacterium | reverse complement strand
AAGCTCATGAGATTGAAGATGTTTTAGATAAAGCTGAAAAGAAAATCTATGATGTTACAAGCAAGAATCTTTCCGGAAAATATGTTGAGATGAAAGATGTGCTCGGCGAAGCTTGGGAAAGACTGGATAAAATCCATAAATCAAAAAATGAAATACGCGGAGTTCCCACGGGCTTCAGAGATCTTGATTTCCGACTTTCAGGACTTCAGAACTCTGATCTTATCATTCTTGCATCGCGACCGAGCATGGGTAAGACATCTTTGGCTCTTGATATAGCCAGAAACGCAGCGATAAGGCACAACATTCCCACAGCCATATTTTCTCTTGAAATGAGCACCCAACAGCTCGTGGACAGAATGCTTGCCGCAGAATCGCGCGTGGATGCGTGGAAACTCCGTACGGGGAAACTAAAGCTGGATGATGAATTTGACAGCATTCGCGCATCACTGGACCCCCTTTCAAAAGCCCCTCTTTATATAGACGATCAGGCCGCAAACAATATTTTAAAAATCAGATCTGTGGTTAGACGGCTCAAACACGAGAAAAATCTCGGTCTTGTCATTGTGGATTATCTTCAGCTTATGGCGCCGACGCAAAGCAAACATAGCGATAATTTAGTCCAGCAGATTACGGAAATCTCAAGATCCTTAAAACAGCTCGCAAAAGAATTTGACATACCGGTGCTCGCCCTTTCCCAGCTTTCCCGCGCCGTGGAATCTCGCGGAGGAAGACCTAGACTTTCAGATTTGAGGGACTCTGGTTCCATAGAACAAGATGCCGATGTGGTGATGTTTATTCATCGTGAACAAAATGACGAAGGAGGCGGTAAAAAACAAAAAGCCGAAATCCTGATTGAAAAGCATAGAAACGGCCCGACAGGAAAAGTTGAACTTTTCTTTGATCAAGACAAATCATCTTTCCTTTCCATGGACAAGGCTGATTTCAAAGATTTTGACAAAGAGAGTGAAAATTTTTAAATAAAATAAATATTAATGAATTCCATAGACAAGCTTATAAAAATATTTTCAGAATTCCCCGGGATTGGTCCAAAGCAAGCAAGAAGATTTGTCTATTTTTTGATTAAAAAGCCGGAGAGCTATATAAATGAGTTTAAAAAAGAAATTGACGAACTTCGCTCTGAAATAGAGATATGCTCTGAATGCAAGAGATATTTTGCTAAAAATGGCTCTAAAAAAATCTGCAATATATGCTCTGACGACATCCGTGACAACACTTTGCTTATGATAGTAGGCAGAGATGTTGATTTAGAAAACATTGAAAGAAATCACAGTTTCATTGGTAAATACTTTGTGCTCGGGGGTCTCGTGCCGGTACTTGATAAATCTCCCGAACAAAGGATTCGCTTGAGTGAACTTATAAAACTTATTGAAACAAAAGTAAAAGTCGGCTTAAAGGAAATAATACTTGGGCTTGATGCCAATTCTGACGGCGAATATACTGCGGAAATCATCAGAAGAGCGCTCTCCCCTTTTATGGAAAAATATAAGATAAAAATTAGCGAGCTTGGCCGCGGGCTTTCCACCGGCACCGAGCTTGAATATTCCGATCCGGAAACTATT
Organism: uncultured Candidatus Saccharibacteria bacterium; assembly: GCA_964412245.1. Taxonomy (GTDB): domain Bacteria; phylum Patescibacteriota; class Minisyncoccia; order Phycocordibacterales; family GWA1-40-21; genus Bog-1340. Next base: position 2,504 of record CAYPMZ010000054.1, on the reverse strand, counting down.
AAAAATGCGTTAAAAAATAGAAGTTAAAACAGAAATGGCATGTGTCTTTATAGACACATGCCATTAAATGAAACCAGCGGCCCTTTGAGCCCTCTGCTCAGGTGAGACAGAGAGGGATTCCATTCCAACGATACACGCTTGGCGACCGCTGTGCCAGCACACTATATGCTACTGACATGGAATCTCTTTCATTGGAATAAATACATACGAAAGAACAGAAAATTGCGGGATACGCCGGTTGAGGTCGCGAGCACCTCAACCAGGCATCCATTTCTCACACCAACTTCACCTTGCCTGACTTGATGCGGGTTTCCTTGCAGTGTCCGACGACGCGAAGCCGTGGAAGAACGCGGGACTGCTCTGCCAAAAGCTGTCTCCTCATAGCTTTTGGCAGTGAAGAGATTGGAACGTAATGAAGATCCCGAGCTCTCATTCGTATCACTGGGATTTTTGACCAATCAAACCTTGGTGAAAGCGGATCCTTCTCCTTGGGATCGATCTTGAAGCGACGGTCGCGAATCATTTCTCCAAAGACCAGCTTGGCTCTGTGGAGTTTTCCAACAGGAATTTGCCGTCTCATATTTCCTCCTTTTTGGCATATATGCCGTCAATTATGAGAAAGAACTATTAATCAGTTTATTATGTTTAAAATCTTTGTCAATTTATTGCTGTTTTTATAAATTTGGTAAAAAGCGGATGCGGAGATAAAGGCCGGGCCAAAAATTCCGGATGAAACTGGGTGCCCAGGAAAAACGGATGCTTATTTTTAGGGAGCTCGGCTATTTCCATAAGGATTCCGTCCGGCGACTTGCCGGAGAAAACCAGTCCGGCATCCGTCAGTCTTTTAATATATTCCGGATTTACTTCATATCTATGTCTGTGCCTTTCCTGCACAAGATCTCTTCCATATGCTTTGCGGGCAACAGTATTTTTCTCCAAATGAGCGGTATAAGAACCGAGACGCATACTTCCGCCATAGTCTTCCTCCGCAATTTTTTTCTTTTGATCCGGCATTATATCTATGACCAGATGTTTTGATTTTGGATTTATTTCTGAAGTGTTCGCGTCTTTAAGACCCAAAACATTCCTTGCATACTCTATGACCATAAGTTGCATACCATAACATAGGCCAAAATAAGGGATTTTCTTTTCGCGCGCATATTTGATGACAGCAAGCTTCCCTTCTATGCCTGATTCGCCAAAGCCACCAGGCACAATGATACCGTCATATTTTTCAAGAGATTTGAAATTGGCTTTGCTTGCGCCTTCATAATCGCGGGCGTTTATGCTGTGAATTCTCGCTTTTCTGCCGAGAAGATATGCCGAATATTTGATAGCTTCAAGCACCGAAACATAAGCGTCTGTGAGAACAAAGTCTCCGGTATTGAAATATTTGCCAACAATGGCGATATCCACGGTCTTTTTGATATTTTTTATTTTTTTGGCAAAATTAATCCACTTGTCCATTCCGCGCTTATTTTTCTTTTCGCGCATATGTAGGATTTTCATAAGTATTTTACCCAGATGGTCTTTCTCAAAATTTATCGGCACGTCAAAGATACTATCTATATCTGGAGCGGAAATAATATGATCCACCGGCAAACTGCACGAAATTGCGATTTTTTCTTTCCTTTTATTATCCATAGGCACTTCGCTTCTGGCGATGATTATATCCGTGTTTACTCCGTATGAATTGAGCTGGCGAATGGCGTTTTGGGTCGGTTTTGATTTCATTTCGCCGAGCTTTGACGGCACAGGCATATAGCTGACAACGACAAAAGCCACGCTATTATGGTGTTTTGTTTTCATTGTTCTTGCCGCTTCAATAAACATTATGTTTTGGTAATCGCCGATTGTTCCACCAATTTCAACTACGGTAATGTCGGATTTATTTGTGATAGCCGATTTCTCAAAACGATTGATTATTTCATCACGAATATGGGGGATTGCTTCAACGCACTTCCCTCCGTATTTTAAAGCCCTCTCGGCTTCTATAACGTGCTTATAAATCATTCCGGAAGTCATATAGCCGTCCACGGTTAGATCTTTATTCAGAAATCTTTCGTAATTTCCCATATCCTGGTCTGTTTCAAGCCCGGAATCAAGGACGAATACTTCACCGTGCTCTACCGGATTCATAGTGCCGGCATCAACATTTAGATAGGGATCTATTTTTAAAAGATTTACTGAAAAACCCTTGGCCTGCAATATTGTACCAATAGAAGAAGTCGTAATACCCTTTCCCACGCCAGACATCACTCCGCCTATGACAAATATGTATTTATGGGTTTTGTTTTTCATTTACCCTGTTAAATTAGATTTGATGTTAATACTCAAATCTAAACTTTAAATTTTTCTTACTTATAATATGTGACCTATTATACATCTTAAATATGATTAAACTCTTACATAAATGTTGCTAATAATTTAAAGTTATTTAACAGGGTGAAAAACGAAAGCCGTCCCTTAAGGACGGCTTTGTTATTTTATATTGCCTATTTTTA
>CAYPMZ010000053.1:0-4102 GCA_964412245.1 uncultured Candidatus Saccharibacteria bacterium | reverse complement strand
GCTTTGATAGCGTCGCCGGCGGCGATATTATTTTGCCTATAAAGTCCGTCTGTGCAATCGCCGGCAGCCCAAATACCCAATTCAGAAGTTCTTTGTGTTCTTGGATCAACGATGACTTGATCCCTTTCATTTAATTTGACTATTCCGTGTCTCAAATAATCTACCGAAGGTCTTGCTCCAATCTCCACAAATATTCCAGTGACAGGCAATTCTTTTGTCACGCCGTTTTTGTCTCTATAAACAATTCCTGTCACAAATTTATCGCCTTTTATTTCAAGCAATTCAATGTTCGTTAAACCTTTGACTTTAGGATCAGACAAAACTTTTTTTACTGTTACGGGATCCGCCTTAAATTCACTCCTTTGGAGAATTGTCACACTTTTTGTATAAGCGGCTAGCTGAAGGGCAGATTCAAAAGCTGAATTTCCTCCGCCAATAACTGCCACATCCATACCGGAAAATAATGGCCCGTCGCAGGTAGCGCAATAAGTAATACCCCTATTTTCAAAATCTTCAGCCCCTTTGATTTCCAATTTTTTTCTGATGCTTCCAGCCGCTATAAGGATAGTTTTTGCTTCATATTCTGATTTATTCGTCTTTACCTTAAAAAATCCATCAGCTTCTTTATCCAATTCCATAACGATTTCTTTTTCTTTTATAATCACAGTATCGCCGGCATAAGCTTTCAAATGTTTCTCAAAATTGGTCGCCAGATCCCGGCCTGTGATTGAGATTGTGCCAATCCAATTTTGAATATTATCCGATACCGTGCTTTGGCTATCAAAGCTTCCTGTTATAAAAACAGTTTTTATTTTTTTTCTAGCCGCATAGACTCCGGCAGAAATGCCAGCCGGACCCGCTCCGATAATAGCTAAATCATAGATCATTTTGTTTTAGGGCGCTTTAGGAAAGAAGGGATTACGCCCCACTCATCCTCGTCATCAATATTTATCGTTGTTTTTATATCGCTTACGTTTATATGTTCCGATTTCTTTTCTTTTTTTTCCTTGACTTCAACTGCGGACGGAGTGAAATTCTTTGGCAATTTGCTCTCTTTCTCTTCTTGTTTTTGCGCAGTCATTGATTGAAAAAGAGATTTTTTGTTTTGATTGTCGGAGAAACCGGAAGCTATGACGGTTATCTGTATTTCATTTTTTCTTAATTTGTTTGTGTATATTGTGCCGAATATGACTTTTGCATTCGGATCGATTGATTCTGTGATAATTTTGGCGGCATCTTGAATTTCAAACAAAGTCAGATCTCTGCCGCCGGCAATTGAAAAGAGAACTCCTTTTGCTCCGTTGATAGATACTTCAAGAAGCGGCGAATTAATAGCCAATCTTGCCGCCTCTTCAGCTCTTTTGCTTCCTGTTGCCCTGCCAATACCCATGAGGGCAGATCCTGCATTTTCAATAATAGCTCTTATATCGGCAAAATCCGTATTTATGGTGCCGGGAGTTGTTATCAGATCTGAAATTCCCTCAACGGCCTGTCTTAATACGTCATCACAGATTGCAAAAGCCGATTTAGCGGTTGTCTCTTTGGTTACCATTGCCATAAGGCGGTCATTTGGGACGATGATTATGGCATCAACGTTTTTCTTGAGTTCTTCTATGGCATATTCGGCAATTTTATTTCTTTGTGATCCCTCAAATGCAAACGGTTTTGTAACGACGGCAATTGTAAGGACGCCGAGTTCTTTTGCGATTTTTGCAATAATCGGAGCGGCTCCGCTTGCCGTTCCGCCGCCCATACCGCAAGCTAAAAAGATCATATCGGCGCCTTTCATTGCTTCTGCAAGCTCCTCTTTTGTTTCTTCGGCTGCTTTTTTCCCAAGCTCCGGATTCATGCCTGTGCCCAGACCTTTTGTGATGGTTTTTCCAATATGGATTTTTTTCTTAGCCAATGAATGATGTAAATCCTGAGCATCGGTATTCACGGCGATAAATTCAACCCCTCTTACATCCGAGTTGATCATATGGTTGACGGCATTTTTCCCTGAACCACCCACGCCCAATACTTTTATTCTGGCAAAAGCCTCTATCTCTGGTTTTATTTGTGGCATCTTTCTTTTAGCTTTTAGCTTTTTGGGAATGTAGCTTTTTAGGAAAACCTAAATAACAGAAACATTCATTATGCGTAAAGCAGAATTAATACTAATTGATAAAGCAACTTTTACCCGAGAAAATCTTGACTGACGCATGAAGCCATTAGCTTCATGCCTGTAAAATCTTTTATTTTACATCAGTCAAAACTTTAACGGGTGAATTTCTTTATCAACATAATAGCAAAATAATGGGAAAAAAGAAAAGAGTTGTCTAATAGATGATTTTGTGTTGAAAAATACAATAAAGGCGGTTTTCGCTTTGCGAAAACCGCCTTTATTGTATTTTTCGTCAGCGAGTCTTCAGGGGAGAAATTGCTGAAACCAGCCTGATAATCCTTTGAACACTCCGCCTATTTTATAGCTCGGAGAATCTAATTCAAAAGATGAATCTTCTCCGCCGCTTAAACCCCAGACAGCAAGCCCGTAAGCAACTGACCAAGAAGCATCTTTAAAATGATTATCTTTAATGCTTGAAATAAGATTAATTGAAGCAGTTTTTGACGGGAGTTTTAATAATTCTTTAGCTGATGATTCTATCATTGAGAGACCAGAACCTCCGCCGGTAATGATTATTCCTGCCGGCAAAAGTCCGCTTCTGCCGATTTTTTTCAGATGAGATTCTACCCGATTAAATATTTCTGTGAGTCTTGCCGTTATTATTTCACCCAATTTCTTTTTAGAATATTGAGCGCCGATATCTTTTCCTATTTTTATATTTTCCGCTTCGTCTATGGGAATTCTAAAACCTAAGGCTATATCATTTGTTATATCGCTTCCGCCGATGGGATATACTTCAAGCGATATCGGCATATTATTTTCATAGACCAGTAAAGTGACCGTTTCTGAACCTATATTCGCAAGCACTGAACCGGCGCTTTTTTGGGTTTTAGAAAGATTAACTATGCTTGCCGCAAGCGGAGAAGCCATCACATCAACGACATCCACGCCCGTTTCTTCCGTCGCTTTGATTAAATCATTCAAATATTGTTTTAAACATACTATAAATAAGACTTTTACTTCAAGCTTGCCTGCGTGCATTCCCTTCGGCCTTGCCATAAGTAGCTCATCATCTATTTTATATGAGAGGGGAATAGAATGGATTATCTCTTTATTTACCAAAGCAGATTTTGGAATCTCATGCTGGGCTGCAACTAAAACTTTTTTAACATCTAAATCCGTAATTTCAGAATCAGCTTTTGATATCATCACCGAACTTTTGCTTATGATTGTCTCCAGTCCTATTCCTCCGATTGACAAGAAAACCTTTTTAATTTTTGTCTTGGATGTTTTTTCCGCCTGGTTTATGGCTGATCTTATTGATCTTGCTGCATCCTTTATATTCATAATGCGCCCATGCCTCATTCCTTTTGATTCTGCAACGCCAGCGCCTATTATATATGGAGAGTGCGAACCATCTTCCGATTTTAAGTCTTCGGCAACAGCCACTTTTATTCTATGAGTTCCTATATCTATACCTGTTGAGATTTTACGAGACATGATTGATTTTTAATGAGCGTAGCGATTATAAAAATCATCACCCTGTGTAGTGGCTCGTTTTCTCCAAACGAGCCTTTCATTTTGTTTTGTTAAAAACAAAATACTGCACAGGGTAAGAAGAATACTTGCCCTGTTAAATTTTGGATTCTTATTTAACAGGGTAAGTCGCTCTGCTCGTTATTCTTCTTAATTATATCAAGTTTATTTTGTAAAAGCTAGAAATCGTGCAAATAAGTCTCTATTTCCAGAGTTGAATTTTTAAATGAAATAGATTATGATTGATGATTAGAAAAGTTCTTGTGAAAAAGGGGGGTGAAGCTAAACATGCAAACGCTCGGTAAGTGTCTGATTTGCGAAACGGCCGACATGATGAAATCTCCTGAAGGTCTAACTTGCGGTGACTCTGCTTGCAAGGGAGAGCTGGTTGAGAAGGTTCGATCGTTCAAGGAAACGGCGGGCCAAGTCAAAACGATGGAAGAAACGGTCGGGGGACTTACG
>CAYPMZ010000052.1:0-4112 GCA_964412245.1 uncultured Candidatus Saccharibacteria bacterium | reverse complement strand
GTTTTATTTTTTATAGGATTTACTTCCAGGTCTTGTCCGCTAAGCACATGGCCGATAACCATTCCTTCATAAACTTCTGTTGCCGGGTCAATATAAATCACGCCTCTTTCCTGCAAATTCCAAAGCGAGTATGCCATTGATTTTCCGGAGACCATTGAGGTCATTGAACCAAATTCCTGCTTTTGTATTTCGCCCGCATAAGGTTTGAAGTCAATGAATCTTGAAGCGAGTATTCCCAGACCTTTCGTATCAATAACAAATATTCCTCTGTATCCCAAAAGTCCTCTTGTCGGAGCCTCAAAAATCATTCTGATCTGATTGTCCTTGATTTTCATATCCTTCATTATTCCTTTTCTTTTTCCGAGTTTTTCAATCACTATCCCTTGGAATTCCGATGGCACATCTACGGTCACTTCTTCATAAGGTTCGGATTTTACGCCATTCACATCTTTTATAATCGCTTGCGGCTGGGAGATTTGAAGTTCAAAACCCTCTCTTCTCATATTTTCTATAAGTATCGCAATGTGAAGCTCACCTCTGCCGTATACAGTGATAGGGTCGGTATTAAAATCTATTTTAAGGCCGACGTTTATTTCCATTTCTTTTTCAAGGCGTTCGCGAATCTGCCTGCCCGTGACAAATTTTCCCTCTTTTCCGGCAAACGGAGAATCATTCACCAAAAAGTTCAAAGAGATTGTTGGCTCGTCTATGTTTATTGATGGAAGAGGATTTTGATCTTTATTTTCACAAACAGTTTCGCCTATGTATGCGTCTGAAATTCCGGCAATCATAACAATGTCTCCGGAAAATGCTTCCGTTACCGTCTCTTTCTGAGTCCCTTTAAATGTATAAAGTTTTGTAATCCTCGCGCTTCTGGTGTTCCCCGCTAAAGTTTTGACCGACACATCAGACGAGGAGTCTGATGCAGGGAGAATCTTTGATTCTCCATCGGTCAAAATTTTTTCTGGTGAACCATTTGATTTTTTTATAAATATGGTCTGCCCGTCTTTTACAGATCCGGTGTAAATTCTTGCCACGCCGAGTCTGCCGAGGAAGTTGTCATAAGCCAGGTTGAAAATCTGCGCTGTGAAAGGAGCTGATAAAGTTTCCTCCGTTGATGCGGATGGCACTTTTTCTAAAATCATATCCAAAAGGGGAGTCAGATCTTTTTGCTCATCTTTTAAATTTTTCATCGCCACGCCTTTTCTGCCTATCGCATAAATAGTAGGGAAATCCAATTGCTCGTCATTTGCTCCAAGCTCCATAAAAAGCTCAAGCACCTCTTCGTGCGCTTCTTCAGGCCTTGCGGCGGGCTTGTCTATTTTATTTATGACGACTATCGGCTTGAGTCCTAGTTCCAAAGATTTCTTCAAGACGAATCTTGTCTGGGGCATAGGGCCTTCCTGCGCATCCACCACGAGAAGCACGGTATCAATGGATCTAAGCACACGCTCAACTTCAGAGCCGAAGTCTGCGTGTCCGGGAGTATCTACGATATTTATTTTGGTATTTTTATAGAAAATAGAGGTATTTTTTGCATAAATAGTAATACCGCGCTCTTGTTCAAGCTTGTTGCTGTCCATGCTGACTCCTTCTCCAACCATTCCAGTCTGCCTAAGTATGGCGTCTGTCAGAGTAGTCTTCCCATGATCCACGTGGGCTATGATTGCTATGTTTCGTATCTCCATAATTTGAACAAAAAATGCGCTCAGCGCGCTTTAATAACTTTTTAATTATAACAGATTTGGGCAAAAAGTCTAATAAGTGTTTATTCCATAATTTTTAACGAATGATATAATTATTTAAATCATGAATATCAAAATTATCAATGATGAAATTACCACTAAAGAAATTGCTGAAATTGCAAAGGAGTTTTATGGTACAATGATAAAAGGCGTCGTTGACATTAAAGATAAAGTTGTGGCTCTTGGCGGGGAATATCATATTGATGCCAATCTTGTTTTACTTGAAAAAGGCTCTAAACAGAGCAATATTTGGGGTTTTAATATAAATTTTACCGAACCGAAAGATTCCGAATCTTGGATTGAATATATTTCTCTCATTAATATCAGGCCGCTTCAAAACAACAGAGGGATGGAGATCGAAAATCAGGAGATTAGACAAAAAATGAGGAAAATTCTTGAGAAAATTATAAAATAGATATGACAAAAAATCGTTCACACCTCTTTTATATGGCAAATCTGGGAAGCGAATTTTTGCGGGTTGTTTCAGCTCATGAGAAAAATAATCGCGAAGCTCTTTTGGGGGCGGTAAAACGCTGTTTTGGCATAATTGATGCTTTACTTGCTGAGCCAAAATCAAAATCTCAAAAGGAAGAAATCTTGATTTTAAAAAAAGTTTTGGAAGATTTTGGCGGTGAAAAAAGGAACTACTCAATAAAAAGAAAAGAAATAGAAAGTTATTTCAATCCGTTTGCCAGACGAATAATGTCGGCAACTGTATAATATAATTATGGATTCAGAAATTGAGCGAATCAAAAAATACGTTCGGGCGACTAACTATCTTTCCGCGATACAGATATACTTACAGAGCAATTTTTTATTAAAAAATAAGCTCACTTTTAACGACATAAAGACTCGTTTGCTCGGCCACTGGGGGACTTGCCCGGGAGTTAATTTTACATACGCTTGCTTAAACAATCTGATTAAAAAGACCGGAGCAAATATGATGTTTGTTTTGGGGCCCGGGCACGGCTTTCCAGCTCTTCAATCAAACGTATTTCTTGAAGGCACGCTTGGAAAATATTATAAAGAAGCGCAAAAAAATGAGTCAGGCATCGCATACATTACCAGAAATTTCAGCTGGCCATACGGATTTCCGTCTCACTCAAGTCCGGTAACTCCCGGGGTGATTCTTGAAGGTGGAGAGCTCGGATATTCTCTTGCTACATCTTATGGAGCAGTGCTGGATAATCCAAATCTAATTCTTACTTGTCTTGTCGGTGATGGAGAGGCGGAGACGGCGGCGACCGCCACTTCATGGCATTTAAATAAATTTATTGATCCGGCAAAAAACGGAGCAGTGCTTCCGATTCTTCATTTAAACGGCTATAAAATTTCCGGCCCCACGATTTTTGGCAGGATGGAAAATTCCGATTTGAAATCTTTGTTCAAGGGTTATGGATATGAGCCGATTATCGTAGAAGGCAAAGGTGACAAAGTTTATGAAAAAATGGTCAAAGCTCTGGACACTACTTATGCCTCCATCAGAACTATTCAAAAAGAGGCGAGAGAAAATCCCGACAAGCCAAGAGTTGATTATTACAGATTCCCAATGATAATTTTAAAAACTCCAAAAGGATGGACGGGTATCAAAACTTTGAAAGGCGAGAAGATAGAAGGGAATTATCCATCGCATCAAGTGGTGGGAAAAGAAATGAAGACGGATAAAGTTGAACTTAAAGCTTTGGATAAATGGCTCAAGTCGTATAAATTTGACGAGCTTTTTGACGCGCAAAACGGTTTTTCAAAAGATATTGAAGCGAATATTCCAAAAGAAGGCTTAAGAATGGGAGACAATCAAATCGCTTTTGGAATCAAGAAGGGAGATCGCTCCAGAGATTTAAATTTACCGAATGTGGAAGATTTTGAAACAAAGATCAAAGAGCCGGGAGAAGTGTCTGCCGGAGCGATGGCAAAAATCGGCTCTTATTTTGCCGAAGTCATAAAACTCAATGAAGTAAAAAGGAACTTCAGACTTTTTTCACCGGACGAAACTTACTCAAATCGCTTGCAGGATATTTTTAAATATACGACTCGAGCATTTACAGGAAGGTTGGAAGAATGGGATAAAGATATGTCTCGCGATGGCAGAGTCATAGAAATGCTTTCTGAAAACTCTCTTCAGGGTTTGGCTCAAGGTTATGCTATTACCGGAAGATTCGCTGTTTTTCCTTCATACGAATCATTCATAGCTATTATCTCAAGTATGACCGAGCAGTACAGCAAATTCTTGAAGATTGCGAGGAAAACAGAGTGGCACGGGGACATACCATCTTTGACTTACATTGTTACCTCAACCGGTTGGAGACAGGAGCATAATGGCTTTTCTCATCAAAATCCGGAATTTATAGATAGTCTCCTGCAGAAACA
>CAYPMZ010000051.1:0-4169 GCA_964412245.1 uncultured Candidatus Saccharibacteria bacterium | reverse complement strand
TAAAATAAAGGGCGGTCCGGCACCTTAAGGTGCCGGACCGCCCTTTATTTTAATTTATTTTTTCCTGTGAATGCTTTGATGAGTATGAGCAGTATGCGCGCTTTCCACTTCAAAATCTTCATTAATTATCCCCTTCTTTACATTTATCACTTTTGATTTAAAAACTTGGCTGTAACTTTCATCATTATTCTTTTTATCTATTTCTAAATGATAATTGCCTTTTGGAACAAGAGAATAATATCTTCCATATCTGTCTGTAATCTTTTTGACAATAGGCGCGTTATCAGACATTCCTTCCCTAAAAATCTTAACTATCCCGAAAGAAAGCGGAAGACCGGTGGATTTTTCCATGATAATCCCCGGTTTTTTGACTTTAAAAACAAAGTAATTAAATATGTAAGCCACTGCATAGAGTATTGCTATAATTAAATTATAAGGCCTTGGCGCAAAAATGAGAGCTATGATGGAAATAAGAGCGCCCATTGCAAAAACGGTTTTGGATATTTTAGCCCAAGTAATATCCTTGCCTTTTATAAAGCTGTTTATATTGCTTTTATTTTTTGTGAATTCATTCCAGTCAAAAGATTTGGAATCCATAGGAATATTTTTTGTGATTGTTTCCTCTTCGGTCGTAACAGTTATCTCATTGCCAAAATACAGATCGTTATAAACTTCGTCAAACAGAATGCCGGACATTTTTTGCGAAGGGAAAATATAGTTTGTTTTTTGAACAGAGATTTTATATTTGCCCGGAAGAACAAGAAAACCGTATCTGCCATCAAGATCTGTAATGGCACTGGCTACTTCTTTATTCGTTCTCATGTCAATTAGAGTCACATAGACAGGATCAAGAGGGCGCTTTGTGACAGAATCATAAACCGTTCCCCATGGCCTGGCTTTTTTCTTAATTCCCAGAGCACCAATAAGCAAACCAAAGATTCTTCCTGGGATAAACCATATTTCAGAAAATGTTATCGGATTTGCAAATGCTATAGCCCCTAAAGCTATGGATGATCCAAGAACTAAAGATGCTGTTGATATTGTTTTTGTAATCGCAGATCCTGAAGGGCTGTTTATTATCTCGCGAGCTGTTTTTATGCTATCGCTTAAGACTAGAAGGGCTTGGCCGTAGCTCTGCCTGATACTTTCTATTATATTTGAAAAAAGATTATTTTCAGTAATTGGTTCAGTTGATGTGACCTGAGTCGGTTCCACTTTTGGAATTATTGGAGTAGTTGTAGAAATAACAGGAATGGGCGGAGGCGGACATCCTAGAATATTATTAGCTTTCAATCTTGTGGCTGTTCCAAAGTTCCCTGTTCCCGAAGAAAGGCCTGATGGTTTTAGAATATCTTTAGAATAATATTCTTGGAATGAAGCGACTGCATCTATAGTTCCAGTGGCATAGTAATCATTTTCAGAACCTTTGGAAGTTGAATTAAAATTTTGATTATTTAGGAATATCTGAAGGTATTTTACATCTGGGGCTGATGTGAAAGGAAACAGGTTTTTAGTAAAGCAGAAATTTACAGGTAATATGGATGGGGTTGTCGTTGCAAGCGTCGTTGATGCTTGCTCCGTGGTAGTTGGAGTGGAGGTGGCTAATTCCCCAGGTGGTATTATAAATATAAGTACGTTGCTAGTTGTGGAATCAGAAGATGATGAAAAAACAGTCGAAAAATTGGAGCGGCTGTTGAATATAGATTTAAAATTTACGATAGGAGTAAAAAATAAGGTGAAAGCAAGAATTGCAAGCAGTGCGCAGAAGGTTATAAAATATGTAAACTTTATTCTAATATTAGACAGACCTGGAAGTTTCATAATGATGTGATTGTAATGTTTTTTAAAAGATAAACTTGATTTGTATTTCTCGTAAGCGAATGAGGTCACACATCTTAAAAATATTGCGCAAGTGCGACGGCACGAGCATAGAAAATTTTCAGTAGAAAATTATTCGTGTTTTTAAGTGTGTGACCGAATGAGCCCTTATATATCAATATTTGCCAATCTTGCATTTGATTGTATGAAAGCTTTTCTTGACGGAACATCCGTTCCCATAAGCATATCAAAAACTTTATCGGCATCTTGAGCGTCTTCTATGGTGACTCTTTTCATCATCCTTCTCTTTGGATCCATTGTTGTCTCCCAAAGCTCTTCAGCATTCATTTCTCCTAAACCTTTATATCTTTGAACAGAGACTTTCGCAACCTTGGATTTCTCTTTTCCTTCAGGCACTTCAGCAGAAACTTCTTCAAGTGTTTCCGCTTCGGAAATTTCCGAATCTGAAATTTTTGATTTTTTAAAGAAAGCCGTCTTTTCCTCCTCGGCATAGAAATAATGCAAATCTTTTCCTATTTTTATTTTATAAAGCGGCGGCTGGGCAATGCAGATATTTCCTCCTTCTATTAAGGGCTTGAAATATCTGTAAAACAAAGTGAGAAGCAGAGTCCTGATGTGAGCTCCGTCCACATCGGCATCCGTGGCAATAATGATTTTATGATATCTAAGCTTGGAGATATCAAATGTGTCTCCGATAGCTGCGCCTAGAGCAACAACAAGATTTTTTATTTGTTCCGAATCAAGAATCTTATCAAGCCTTGCTCTCTCAATATTTAAAATTTTTCCTCTGAGCGGAAGTATGGCCTGAATCCTTCTGTCACGGCCCATCTTTGCCGTACCGCCTGCAGAATCTCCCTCTACAATAAAGAGTTCGGATTCTTCAGCGTCTTTGCTCTGGCAATCCGCGAGCTTCCCAGGCAGAGTCATTCCATCAAGAGCTCCTTTTCTCAATATGGAATCCTTTGCCGCTTTTGCCGCTTTTCTAGCGCGAAGAGCAAGGACAACTTTTGAAATTATTGATCTTGCATCATCCGGATTTTCTTCAAGAAACATTGAGAATGCCTCGCCAAAAACCTCTTCTACAGCACCTCTAGCTTCCACAGAGCCAAGCTTGGACTTCGTCTGTCCTTCAAATTGAATTTCACGGATTTTCACGGATATCACCGCCGTCAAACCTTCAAGAACATCGTCTCCGGTAAAATTATCCTCGCTCTCTTTTGTAAGATTATTTTTCCTGGCGTAATTGTTCAATGTCCTTGTAAGGGATGTTTTAAAGCCGGTAATGTGAGTGCCCCCTTCTGAATTGTAGATGTTATTTGCAAACGCCATCATTCTTGAAGATATGTCATCTACATATTGAAGAGATACCTCTACCGACTCCACAGAAGATGTTTTCTTTTCAATATAAAATATATTTCTGTGAATCGGCTTTTGATATTGGTTGTAGAATTTCACAAGCGACAAAAGGCCTCCTTCAAAATAAAATGACTGTGAAGGGACCTCCAAGCCAAGCTCAGAAAAATAAAATATTTCGCTGTCATCAATTTTTCCGGAAATCTCCCGTGCATCTATTGCAGAAATTTTCAGGCCCTTAACAAGATAGGCCTGCTGTCTCATATGAGAAACTACTTTATTGAAATCAAAAATAATTCCCTCTTTAAATATTTCAGGATCCGGCTCAAAAGTGACAATAGTGCCGTGATTTTTTGTATTCCCTACTTTCTTAACGGCAGCTTTTTTCTTTCCTTGAGAATATTCCTGCAGATAAACTCCGCCGTCTTTATGGACAACAGCTTTCATATAAGTTGAAAGAGCATTTACAACGGATGCGCCGACGCCGTGAAGACCTCCGGAAACTTTGTATCCGGTTCCCTCTCCGCCAAATTTTCCTCCAGCATGAAGAGTGGTCATAATAGTTTCAAGTGCGGAAACTTTTGTCTGCTTCATAATATCCACTGGAATTCCTCGGCCGTTATCTGTAACCCTGACTCTGTTTCCGGGCAAAAGAACTACTTCAATATGATTGCAAAAACCACCCATCGCTTCATCACGTGAATTGTCAAAAATCTCTGTTATAAGGTGCTGAAGACCATCAGGACCGGTTGTACCAATATACATTCCCGGTCTCTTCCTGACTGGCTCTAAACCCTCAAGTACTTGAATAGCGCTAGCATCATAACTAGCGTTTTTACCTGCCTTTTTTTCGTCTTTTTCTTGGGACATAAATTAAAACAGCTGTTTTTAATAAAGCTACTTTTGACTATAATTTTACTCATTAATTATAGCAAAAAACAAGGCAAAAAGGAAGCAAAAAATACTTGCAAATCTCA
>CAYPMZ010000050.1:0-4189 GCA_964412245.1 uncultured Candidatus Saccharibacteria bacterium | reverse complement strand
TATTTTTACCTTCCTTGCCGATAATTTTTCCTTTCATTTCGTCCGATGGAATGGAAAGTATTGTGGACATTGTATCTGTCGCAACTGATGTGGAGAGTCTTTGAATAGAGTTGACGAGAATATCTCTTGCCTTATTTTCCAATCTTTCCTCGCCCTCTTTTTCCAGCTTGCCAATTCTCGCTAAAAGATCTTCTTCGTATTTTGTTTCTATTGAGGACAGCAAGATCTTTTTGGCATCTTCCTCGCTCATTTTAGCCACGGACAAAAGTTCGTTATTTTTTTGCTCTTCCAGCTTCTCAGTCCTTTCTCTGATTTCTTTTATCTCGGCTATTTTTTGCTTAATATTTTCTACCTCCTTGTCTATATCTATTTGCCTCTGGTCAAGCAAACCCTCTTTTTTGATCAGGCGATCTTCAGTGGTTTTAAGCTTTTCTTCCTTTTCTTTTCCCTCTCTCTTGGCCTCTTTTATTATCTCTACGGATTTTGTTTCCGCTTCAAGAACTGTTTTTTTGGCTTTTTCTTCTGCTTCCAGCATCATTCTTCTTATATCAAGCTCCATAGAGCCCTTCTTTCCAAGAGATATGATTAGTCGCAAAAAATAACCTATTGCAATGCCCAAAAGACCTGCAAGGCCTGCGATGAGGATTACTATTTTTAATGACATGTTTGTAAAAAGACCTCGTCTTTTTAGATCCTCCGATACTTCATTCGGAGCCCAGATTGAAAATCCGGGTTTTATTTAGCCTATATGTAGTTTTCGCTTAGAGCGAAATGATTGTCTGAAACTTTTAAATTTGGTTTGAGAAACATATTGCTTGATTAAAATCTGCCAAAACGGGAATCTTCAAAATTAAATTGTTAACTATTTAATAGTATCGCACTTTTTACTTTGTGTAAAGTGATCAAACTAATACAAAAAGGCGGTTCTGCTTTGCAGAACCGCCTTTTTGTATAGAGCTTTAAAAACTGTTTAAATCACCTTATCAATAATCCCGTATTTTCTAGCTTCTTCGGCAGACATATAATAGTCTCTGTCAGCGTCTTTTTCTATTTGAGCAAGAGTTTTCCCGGTATTTTCCGCCATAATTTTATTCAGTTTGGCTTTTATCTTCAAAATCTGTTTTGCGTTAATCTCAATATCAGATGCCTGACCTTGCGCTCCCCCCATCGGCTGATGAATCATGATTTCAGAATTTGGCAGAGAAAATCTTTTTCCTTTCTTTCCGGCTGAAAGCAAGAGTGCTGCCGCTGAAGCCGCAAGTCCGACGCAAACTGTGGAAACATCATTTTTTATATGATTCATCGTATCAAGGATGGCAAGAGCGGCCGTAACGGAACCTCCGGGAGAATTTATATAAAGCTTTATTTCTTTTTTAGAGTCTTCAGATTGAAGAAAAAGAAGTTGGGCAATAACTATATTTGCCGTATCATCGTCTATGGCGCCACCTAAAAAAATTATATTTTCTTTTAAAAGCCTTGAGTAAATATCGAAAGCCCTTTCGCCAAACTGTGATTTTTCTATTACCGTTGGTATTAAATACATATAAAGCAAAAGATACAATAAAAATAATAATAAAGCAAACCTTTTATTTATACTATATACTGTATACAATAAATACAAATATGAGGTTGCATCGATTTTATATGGATCAAAAACTAGAGAAAGGCAGCGATATAAGGGTTGAAAATCCTGAGCTTTTGCATCAATGGATAAAAGTTTTTCGCCTGTCGCCAAGCGATAAAGTAATCCTATTCGATGGAAGTGGGAAAGAATTTGACGGATATTTCAAAATACTTTCAAAAAAAGAGGCGGTTTTGGGAATAGATAAAGAAAGAAAAATAAAGAATACAATTCCCATTGAACTCCATATTTTTCAATCCTTAATAAAAAAAGATAATTTTGAGCTTGTGGTGCAGAAATGCACGGAGCTCGGAGCAGTGGCATTTCATCCGATTATTTCCGAGAGAAGCGAGAAAAAAGATTTGAATATGGAAAGATTGAGGAAAATTTCTATTGAAGCAAGTGAACAATCCGGAAGAGCAGATCTACCGGAGATTTTTGAACCAGAAAACCTGGAGACGGTGGTCAAAAATTTTGACGGAAAGATTTTTGCGCTTGATTTTGAAGGACAAAAACTTCCGGCAAAGATTGGTGGAAAGAAAATTGGCATTTTAATCGGCCCTGAAGGCGGATGGAGCGACAATGAAAGAAAGTTTTTTAAAAAATCAGGAATAAAATCCGTATCTTTAGGCCAGCAGATCCTTCGCGCGGAAACAGCCGCAATAGCTATCAGTTCGTTAATACTGCTAAAATAATGTTGTATTTTTATTTTGGCACAAATACGGATTTAGCAAGGAAAAAAGCAAAAGCCACTATTGATTCCCTGCTTGCCAAAAAACCGGACGCCACACTCATAAAAGTGGATGATGAAATCCTATCAGAATCGAGAATTGATGAGCTTAGCCACAGCCAAGCCCTTTTTTCCAATAAATATATTGTTTTTTTCTATAAAGTTTTTAATAACAAAGAAAATAAAGAGCTCGTATTGAAAAAAATAAAGGATATTGGCAAATCGGAAAACATTTTTATTTTTGTTGAAGGGAAGATGGATAAGGCATCCCTGACAAAAATTGAAAAAGTCGCAGAAAAAACAGAGGAATTTGTAGAAAAAGAAAAAACCCTGACAAAAAAAGAAGCGCTGAATTTGAAGGGAGAAAAAATAGACTTCTTTGAATTTGCCAATACACTAGGCAAAAGAGACAAAAAAAATCTTTGGATTCTCTTTCAGGACGCTTTGCGCGAGCAAGTGCCGGCAGAAGAAATTCACGGAATATTTTTTTGGCAAGTCAAAAGCATGATCTTGGCAAAAAAATGCAAAAATGCGGAAGAAGCAAGGATGAGTCCTTTCCCGTATCAAAAAGCGCGAGAATTTTCCAAAAATTACAAAGATGGTGAATTGGAAAAAATTTCAAGTAATCTTATCTCAATGTATCATGAAGCTCATAGAGGAAATGTTGATTTTTTTGTCGCTTTGGAAAAATTCATTTTAACGTTATAAATTGGACTTTTTGTAAAAATATTGTTATATTTTCGCAGTATTTATAGACTTATGCGCCTATAGCTCAGTCGGTAGAGCAGCTCCCTTTTAAGGAGACGGTCGTTGGTTCGATTCCAACTAGGCGCACAGTGTACAACAATATTTATTTCAATTCTCTAAAATAGCATAGAGTTCATTCTTAAACTGTTTGAAATCCTTGTAATGAATACTTCTTATGCCCACTTTCCTCGCACCCTCAATATTTTTTTCATTGTCATCAGTAAAAATTACTTCATCTGCATTTAAACCTAATTTATCTAATGTATAAGAGAATGCTTGAGCGTATGGCTTTTTAAATTTAATATCATATGAGTTAACGACGACATCAAAGAGATGATAGATATTAAACATATCCTTTAAAAACCTGTTTAAATCAGCTGTAAAATTACTTAATAATGCAATTTTATATTTACTTTTTAAGGATAAGATCAAATCAATCATTTCCAAGTTGAGTTTTTTTGTAGCGTGCATTTCTTCTAAAATTCCATTTACTTCATCAACACTAATTTTTAAGGACGGTTTTGTCTTCTTAAAGAAATCGGTAATATCTTTAAATTCTCCTTGATGTGCGCCTGCCCAGTATTGGCGAATTAAATCTTTAATTGCGCCCTTTTCCAATCCCCTGGAGATTTCGTGTTTCTCCCAAATTGATTTTTTCTCTCCAGTCATTATGGGGCCATCAAAATCAAAAATAATTCCTTTAATCATTTAATGATTCTAACATAAAAACTATCTCTTCCTTGCCACTTCCATTACAGAATCAAAATTATCCTCCCCCCCCATCGCATTTTTCCTCTCTTTTCTACATTTTAAACACTTGTGAATAACAATAAATTCCCCGTTTTTAAAATCAATCTTTATTGGTTCCATCATTCCACAGCATTTTTCGGCCCTATCTCCTGGATTTATATCCACATGCTTGCTCCAGAGGCAATGTCTACAATGATTTGTGAAACCCGTGCCAATATTTTTCTTTCCGCATTTTTCACAAATGAAATCTTCAATTTTTCTTTGAAATTTTTTGGACATTAATATTATTTGTCGGAGTGCCGGGATTTGAACCCGGATCGCATGCTCCCAAAGCATGAATG
>CAYPMZ010000049.1:0-4200 GCA_964412245.1 uncultured Candidatus Saccharibacteria bacterium | reverse complement strand
CAAATTTCTATTTATATGTGGATGAATTCCAGTCTTTTGCCAACGAATCTTTTGCTGACATTCTTTCCGAAGCTAGAAAATATAAATTAAACCTGACCATTGCCCACCAATATATAGAACAGATGTCTGAAGAAGTCCGCGCGGCGGTATTTGGCAACGTCGGGACGATGATTGCTTTTAGGGTGGGGGCATTTGATGCGGAAGTTCTTGAAAAAGAATTTGCTCCCCAGTTTACAGCCGAGGATTTAGTCAATTTGGGAATATTCCAAATGTATCTGAAGCTCATGATAGACAGTGTAAGCTCATCGCCATTTTCCGCATCATCTCTGCCGCCATTTCCTGAACCGGTTATTTCGTACAATAAAGAAATAGTCGCAAATTCCAGAAAGAATTTTGCCGAAGCCAGGGCTTTGGTGGAAGAGAATATAAAGAAATGGCACGAGGAAGGCAAGTTTGTGCCGAAGATTTCTGAAGCAAAGCCAAAAGTTGCTCCGGCGGCTGATATGAAAAGCCATTTGCAAGATAAGCATCCTGAAGTAAAAATTGCGCCACGACCACAAGTTCAGGAAAAAATAATACCCAAAGAGCACTTTAAAAAGCCGGAGCCTCCGCCGATAGAAGAAGCGGGAGATGACTTTTTACCGCTTAAGGAGTTTGCCAAGAAAGTTTCTGTAGAAAACAAAAAGCAAGAGACACACAGCAATGCCAATCCAAAAGTTACGGATCACAAAAATCTCGCTGATCTGAAGTCGGCGCTTCAGGCGGCAATCAAAGGCGGTTCATTTCAACCGAAAGAAACTCCAAAAGTTGAAGAACCAAAAGAAACTAAGAAAGAAGAGTCAAAATATTCCTCTAGCACAAAAGAAATTTCAGAAAAGGAATTAAAGCAAGCTCTAGGTCTAGAATAGATTTTTTAGGATTCTTAATTTTGCCCATATAATAGCATTAAGCCAATTGGGATATTTTCCAAAATTTTCCAAAATAATCTTATAGTGATTCCATGCCATCGACAGCTTTCTTTTGTGAGAGATGCCGCCGGAATGTTTTGTATACGAAGTGGTAATTTCTCTTAAATTTTTAAATTTTCCAAAAAGCCCAAGTCTCAAGAATAAATCAAAATCTTCCACGCAGGAAAGTTTCTCATCATAACCTCCGACTTTTTCAGCTTGGATTCTACTATACATGACAGTAGAATGGGGGATTTGATTTTCTTTAAGAATTTTTTTTCTGATGTTTTCATTTTCAGTCTCAAAATTGGTATTTTTTATAAAATTGCCCCTGTCATCGGCTATCTTCACATTTGATCCAATCAAAACATAATCCGGATTATTTTCTAAAAAATCAAATTGTTTCTGCAGTTTATTTTTATCAATCCACTCATCATCGCTATCAAGAACGGCAATATACTTGCTTTTTGCAAGTGAAAGTCCCAAATTCCTATTTTTTGAAATGCCTAAAGAGGGCGAATTCTTGTGATATTTTATCCTTCTGTCTTTGTCTATATATGCCTCTAAAATAGCCCCTGTATTGTCATTTGAGTCATCATCAAGGATTAGGAGCTCCCAGTCGGAAAATCCCTGTTTTTGGGCGCTTTCTACAGCTCTAGAGATGAATCCTGCCCTATTTCTTGTTATGGTTATTATGCTGATTTTTGGTCTTATATTCGTATCCATTTTTTTGGTATTAAGTCTATATCATCCGTGGTTTGTTTCAAAAGCCATTGCTTAGGAACAATCACAATTTTGTCTTTGTGCGGATTAAGCCATGCGCCCCACCAGGAAAAAGTTGAGTTTGCCAAGATATGATGCGAACATTGGCTCATAAGAATTATCTCTTCATAATCGGCGATGTTCGGATTTGAAACAAAATTCATCGGATAAGGAAATTCCAGATTTTTCTTTGCCCAATCAATATCATCAGAAAAAATAAAGATACGAATGTTTTTTTTATCATATTTTGCCATCAACAGATCAACGGCTTTTTTATAATAAGGTATTCCAAGCAGGCCATTATACGCGGATGAGTTGGGGTTGGAGACAAAATCACCTCGGCGAATATGCAAAGAAACAGGGACTTCATTTTTTACCAAACAGTCTGATATTTCAACTGCCGTTTTTTTTGCTGAATCTCCATATGGATTTTTAAGAGATAATTCCTTGCGTATAATATCCTCATATTTCAAGAAATATTTCTCATTTGCCCAATACCCGTCAAAATAAATCGCTTTTGATTTTAACAGGGAAGGATAGAAAGCATAATCGTCAATTTTTTTAATGCGCCTGTATAATTTTCTAAGAAAAATCCTCATTGGAGTATTAAATTTTTCCGATAAATCTTTTGATGCTATTTCCGCTTTTATATTAAATCTGTCCAATAGAAATTCTCTTTTGGCGTCTCTTGCCGGCTGATTATCGTAGTATGAAGTATCCAATAATAAAATTTCCTTTCGCTCAATAGAAAGCGCTTTTCCAAAAGCATATTGAAACATTTGATTGCCCAGACCAGCTTTTATTTTGATGATAAGCATTATTTTTGTTTAGTATAAAGAATATAATATCACGATATCTTATCTTTAAGCGCCAAGAGTCTTTTCTCAATATATGTATATGAAGTATTGGCAACAATCACAGTTAATATAAACGCGCTTATTATTGTCATGAAAAATGATGCTTGATTTACCGCAGTTTTTAAAAATCCGATTTTATAGAAGATTTGTACCATAATCATAAGGCAAATAGTGTGATATGCATAAAGCCCATATGAAATCTTGCCCAGATATATCAGTCCATTTTTTATTTTTTTCCTGCTCAAATGAAAAAAGGCGATAAATGGATGGCTATTTTTTTCATATAATGTTGTAGATCTTTGAGCAAAAAATAAGATGATGAGGGCGAAAACACAGTCTATAATCGGACTTTTCATAAGTCTGACTATATCAATAAAAGAAGATTTTAAAGCTGATAATTGTATGCTTGATCCAAGATTTATTACTTGAGAATAAGTTACGGCAAGCGCCGAAAAGATCACTAAAATTGATCCTCCTATTACGGAGAGAGAATAGAATATTATCTGGCGCTGTTTTTTTGCATAATAAAATATTCCTATAAGAGCTCCAAAAGCCAAATCCATGCCTACTGACATCGGGAGATAATAGTTGGCTACACGATCATCAGCCCAGAGAAATTTATATAATAATGAAAGTGAAATTAAAAGGGCGATTATAAAAATAAGTTTTCTTTCATCAAACCATTTCATAATCCACGGCCATACCAGATAAAACTGCTCTTCTACGCCTACAGACCAAAGGACACCTACTGAAAGCGGTCCCATGCCAAGTTTAAGCCCTTGATAAATGTTGCCAAGAAAGAATGAAAAATAATAAAATGCCGATGAACTAATATGGGGATCGGCCATGGGAAAGGCCTTGTAAGTATTGCTTGAAATCAAATATGGCAATATAAATACAGCAAAGAAAAGATTTATAAAATATACCGGCCAAATACGCAAGATACGCCTTATATAAAATTTTCTTACTGAAATCTTATTATTAGTCTTTTTTTCTTTTAATAATAAGTATGTAATAAGAAATCCGCTAAGGACAAAAAAGAAATTAACCCCATATGCTCCATAAACAGTAAATTTTTGCCAAACATTCAAGAGAAAACTATTGGCAAAAATACCACCGATAAAGACTGTGCCGGTATGGGCATAAAATACAGCCAAGAAAGCCAGACATCTAAGAGCGTCAAGATATTCAAAGTATTTTTTATCTTTTGCTTCCATTGATTATATTTATAAACTTTTGAGCGCAAACTTTGTCAGAAAGATTGTTTATTACATATTCTCTAGGTGTAAATCCATTCAGATTATTCCAAAATTTTGCAAATACCTCATTAAAATTATTAAAATTAAAAAACATTCCTGCTTGGTCATTGAGATAGGGGGCGCTTATATGTATAGAGGGAAAGTGGTATTGTTTATACTTAAATATATTTTGGTCAAGCGCCAATGTTGGAATATTTCTTGCCCAAGCTTCTTGAATAGAAAGGCCTTGTGATTCTGAATTTGATATATAAATTAAGCTTTTTGATTTTTGCAACTTATTAAAATAATCCGACTGCTTAAATTTACCGTATACCACTAAATCAAAAGTCATATTCTTATTTATCAAGCACATTTTTATTTTTTCCAGAAGATTGT